>JBAZFB010000001.1 GCA_041653595.1 Candidatus Omnitrophota bacterium
TTTACATAAACGCGAGACCGACATGGCCCCGATAAATACCCCTATCCCGAGAGGGACCAGTATAAGCCCGCTTAAATAGGCCGTATACCCCATCATCGTCTGGTAAAAGAGCGGCATGAGCGCCATTACACCGTACATGATCGCGCCAATCATAAAAGCGATGATCATTCCACCGGTAAGGTTCCTGTCCTTGAGGATGCGCAGGTCGACCACCGGATGCTTCACGCGGAATTCCCATATAACGAACGCGATGAGCGAGATGACGACAACGATCGCCGTCCAGCATATCCAGGACGCCTGGAACCAATCCGCCTCCTGGCCCTTATCGAGGACCAGCTGCAGCGCGCCCAGGCCGATAGCCATCAGCGCGAACCCGTAATAATCTATGCCGGTCCTGATCTTCCGGATATACGGCGGGTCTTCCACGAACACCTTAGACATCAGGATGGCGATGATCCCGACAGGCACATTGATGAAGAAGATCCACCGCCATGAGAAATTATCGGTAAGCCAACCGCCGAGGACGGGGCCTATAATAGGCGCCACGATGACTCCCATCGCGAAAACCGCCATGGCTGAAGTGCGCTTCTCCTTCGGAAAACTTTCCAGCAATATTGCCTGGGAGATCGGCTGGAGGGCCCCTCCTCCTATGCCCTGGAATATCCGGAACAGGACCAATTGATTTAGGCTGCTCGCTATGCCGCAAAGGACGGAGGATAGGGTGAACAGGGATATGCAGATAAGAAGCACCCTTTTACGGCCGAAAAAACCGCCGAACCATGCCGAAGCGGGTAAAATGATCGCATTGGCGACAAGATAACTTGTTAAGACCCAGGTCCCCTCATGGGTAGTCGCGGAGAGGTTTCCCGCGATCTGCGGCAAGGCCACATTCGCGATGGAGGTATCCAGGACTTCCATGGTCGCGGCCAACATGACCGCGATGCAGATCAGCCATGGGTTGCTTTTGGGGCGCCATTCTTCAGGTTGAAGAGCGCCGCTTCCCCTGTTCACTACCGGACCTTTATCTCGGCAATGACCGACATGCCTACGCCAAGATCGTACTTATTGTAGGGTTGGCCGTCAAAAACGATCTTTACCGGTATGCGCTGGACCACCTTTACAAAATTTCCCGAAGCGTTTTCTGGCGGGAACATGCTGAATTTTGCTCCGGTGCCGCGCTGGATACTGTCCACATGGCCCTCGAAGATCTTACCGGGATACGTATCTATCTTTATCCTGACCTCCTGTCCGGGCCTGACATTTTTAAGCTGGGTCTCTTTATAATTGGCGACTACCCACATATCATTCGAAACGACCGCCATAAGCCCCTGCCCCGGCTGTATCTGGTTTCCCGCCTCGACGGACCTTTTTGCCACATGGCCGTCCGAAGGAGCGCATATCTTAGTATATTCCAGGTTGCGCTGCGCGATCTTGAACTGCGCTTCGGCAGCCTCGGCCTGCGCTTTCGCGAGGTTATACGCGGTAACGGCATTCTCGAACCGCTCCTTGGGATATACTTCTTCCTTATATAAGGCTTCGGCGCGGTCCCTGTCGCGCGATGCCTGCTCAAAAGCTACCTTTCGTATATCCAGGGCCGCCTGCGCCTCGTTCACCCTCAATTCGTAATCTATCGGGTCTATCTCGACCAGGACGTCCCCTTCTTTCACGATGCGGTTATCTTCCGCATTCACTGTCTTGACCGTCCCCGGGACCTTGGCCGCGATGCTATGGATCCTGCCCTCGATGTACGCGTCATCGGTGGATACCAGGCTGAGGCCGCTCATGACGAATAGGATCAATGCGACAGCGACGATTCCGCCCGTGACCAAAAATATGCCCAACACTTTCTTTTTCTTAACGTTTTGCAGGTTCATTTTTGTTCTCCATTGTTTCGTAGATAAGCGCGAGGTCGATACCCATCGAATACATAAGTTTCGCGTAATTACGCTTCAGTTCGTAATCCGCGCCGTAATAATTTGTCTGCGCCCTCGTCTGCAGCGTTATCGCTTCGAGCACGTCCGTAGATGTGGCGGCTCCGGCCGTATATTTCACGCGGTATGCGCGGACGTTCTCGCCCGCCTGCTCGAGCGCTTCCGAGGCGACGGAGACCTTTTCGCAGGCATCCTTAAGGCTCAAATGGCTGTTTTCAACCTCGAATTTTATATCCTCGATAAGTTTGCCTTTTTGTTCTTTTATCTGCTTTTGCAGAGCGCGCTCCTTGAGCAGGTCCGCCCGGGCCGCGCCGCCGTCATACAGGTTCATCTTGACCCCCAGGTTGACCGACATATTGTCTTCGTGCACCTGGTACCTGTTCTTAGTATGGTTATAACCGCCGTCGGCATAAAGGACCGGAAGGTTTTCTACCGCCTTTGCCTTTTCGCTCGAGACAGACGCTTTTATCCTGCTTTCATAGAAAACGATCTCCGGCCTCTGTTCCTGCGCCGTGATCCAGGCATCCTCTATCTCGGGGAACTGCGGCAACTGCATATTTATATCCTGCGCGATGAGCTTCTCTCTCAACGAGAGGGCCAGGATATTATTCAAGCGCGCGGCGGCGACTTCTTTCCCATTGCGTGCCGCTATCAATTTCTGCTTCGCGTCGGCAAGCTTGACCTTAGCGGGAAGCAGGTCGTTCTTTACTATAACCCCCTGTTCAAACAGATGTTCCATATCTTTAATATAAGAGGTAAGGCTTTCAACTTCCTTCTCCGCGACATTTATAAACTTCTCCGCTTCCAGCAGGTTGAAATAAGCCACTACAAACTCCAGCGTAGCTACCCGCTTGACGCTTTCGCTGCGGGCCTTTACCGCCTCGACCATCTCCTTTGACGCGCGATAGTTAGAGAGGCTCTTTCCGAAGTCGAACAAAGTCTGGTAAACATTGGCCCCGAAGGAATACGGATTTTGGTCCGAGGTCGGTACCACCATGCCGCCGAATTTCATTTCGGGCTTGTTATTATTGAAGGTCTGCGCGGCGCCTATATTAAGGTGCGGCAGCAGCACGGAGCGGGCGATCATCGAGTCCTGGAAAGCCATGTCATTATCAAAGGAAGATATTTTAACCAGGCGGCTGTCCTTTTGCACTATCGAAATTCCTTCCTGGATAGTGAGCAGCCTGCCGTTTTTTCCCGCGGCCTGCTCCGCATGGGCAAGGTGGCCCGCACAGGCCGCCAAGGCGCAAACCGCCGCAACCGCAAATACACTCTTACTTGCCATATTGCATCCTTCCCCGTCGCATTTGTATGTTTTCTTGAATGAACACTAATATCTTAATATGAACGTATGTTCATTTATGAATGGTATCATTCATTTGGGGTTTTGTCAAGATGGATATTTCAGGCGGGATTACGCGCTATTTATCTTCGGAGATGCCTCTTAACAGGCACTTTAATATGATGCCGGACATGCCGACCAGGCTCTTCTTGTTTTTGCTGTTTTCCTTGAACCATTTCAGGACAAAGGATTTCATGATCGAGGTCAATATATCAAGGACTTGTATGGGCTCAAAATCCCTGCTTATGACCCCCTCCTTCTGGGCCTGCTTGACTATATCTTCCATATATTTTTCGAACTTTTGGCCGGAAGGGGTGTTCCTGATGCTCTTCTCCGCAAGCATCATATCGTCGGATTCCGAGACGAATATGCGGAAGAAGTCCAGGTTCTCCTCGAAATACGCGAGTGATTCGCGCACGAATACCCCCAGCTTGCCTTTCGAGTCCTTTGCCGATGCCATCTTCTCTTCGACTACAGACAGCATACCCTTTAACTTTTCCGTAAAAAGCGACCGGTACAGTTCATCCTTATCCTTGAAATGCAGGTATACGGTGCCTGTCGCGTACTGGGCTTCTTTGGCGATATCCCTTATCGTCGCCTTGTGGTATCCCTTCAGGGCGAAAATATGCTCCGCCGCCGCGAAGATATCCGACCTCCGCAACTGCCTGTCCCTTTCTCTCCTGTTTAATACAGCCATTTCACCTCGCCTAGAATTGTATCTAATTAATGAACGAATGTTCATAAATTATATACCATCTATTCCCGCTTATGTCAAGCCAATTACTTTAAAACGAATGCCCTCAATCAACAGTTACCTTAAAAGCTGTTAATTCCGAGGACCCTGTCCATTCCCCTTTACATTTAACCGAATAGCCGGGAGCGAATAATTCAAGCGGTATCCTAACCCGATTCGGTCCTTCCAGCCAGGCATCAACCGGAACTTTTATCTTGATCCCGCTTATAATAATTTCTCTTTTTGCGGAATCTATCGATGCTATCTTGCCTTCTATAGCTGAGCATTCCGGCTGTTTCCTGTCTATCTTCCCTGCCTTCAACTCTGATGAACCGGTAAACTTCCCTTCTATTTCAACATAATCTCCCGGCGCAAGCTTGCTTATCGCAAGCGGATAATCCTGCTCGTTCTCTATCCATGCATCCGCTGCCTGTATTACCACTCCGGAGATCTGCAGTGTCTTTTTCGACCTGTCAATGGAATTGACCTTTCCCCTGATTCCGTCTGCCAAGCATACTCCCGTAAATACAAAAACTATAAAAAATGCAACTACTCCTATCCTCTTCATGCATCGCCCTCCTTTTTTAGCTGTGATCCTTAATCCTCCCGGATTATTACCCGCAAAAAGCCACGACATTTTTTCATATTCATATTTACCCCTTTAAATTCTCAAAATGAAAAAAGGGACCCTTTCACGTTTCACGATTTGGGGATCAGAGAGGGATTCACTCGCGGAATTTGAGCACCTTGAACTTTTTGAACACCTAAAGCTTTTGTCTAATAATATCCCGCAAAGCGGGATATCTAGCGAAATCCTGCGAAGCAGGGTGTCCGTTTTGTCCGCTTCAGAAATCCAGTTTTCCTGACTTGATGATTTGCTCGTATTCTCTTGCCGATCCTCGAATTGTTCGTTCCTGCGTCGTATAGTCCACCCCTATTAACCCAAATCGCGGAGCGAACCCGTCTGTCCACTCATAATTATCCAAGAACGACCAATAGAAATAACCGATCACAGGAGCCCCCTCATTCATCGCCAGGGCTACGGCCTTAAGATGTTCTAAGATAAATACCGAACGCTTGGCATCATGATTTGTGCAAACGCCGTTTCCCGTGATCAAAATAGGCAGTTTGTATTTTGAAAATTTTTTGATCAACGTGTACAACCCTTTCGGATAAATTTCCCAGCCAAGGTAATTCCTCATGGCTAAAGGATCTTCTACGGCGAGCCCCTCACCTAAAATTTCAGGCAATAAAAACCCGCGATTGGAAACATATTCCCGCTTAAAATAATCCAAGCCGATAAAATCCAGGGTTTTTGCTCTGGGAAGTTTTATGCTGAAAAAACCTAATATCTTCGCTTTCCCCCGTATTAAGGCCTGAATAAATAAGTGATTGATCGCCTGGTCCCTTAAGCCCGCAGAGATCCGGTCCGGCAAAGAGTTGCTCGAGCGAGGCGAAAATATGATCACCTGGTGGGCTATCCCGATCATAGGTTTATTCCAGCCTTTTTGGGCATAGGCTTCGTTGATCTTTACATAAGCCAGGACATGCGCTTCGGCTAAATTTTGCACGACTTTAAACGCATTTTCCGTTGACTTCTCCCCAGGCGGCCAACTCCCGACCATATAGCCGTTATACGCATAAGATGCCGGTTCATTCAACGTTATCCAATAATGAACATCGCTGCCCAGAGTTTCTGTCGTTTTCCGCGCGTATCGGGCGAAAAGTTCCGGACTTTCATCCGAAAGCCATCCCCCCTTGCTCACAAACCATAAAGGGATCGTAAAATGATTCAACGTTACAATGGGCTCTAACCCCTTAGATTTCAGCGAAAGGATCATCTTGCGGTAATGCTCAAGGGCTGAGCCGTCAAATTGGCCCGGCGACGGCTCGATGCGGCTCCATTCAACGGAGAAACGATAAGCTGTAAACCCTAAAGATTGGGCGATCTTAAAATCCTCTTCAAAGCGGTTCCATTCATCACAAGCCAGTCCGGAACGCATTTTCAGGGGAACTTTCTGTTCCCACTGCCACCAGTCGTTATTGGTGTTGTTGCCTTCGACCTGATGAGAAGATGTGCCTGCCCCCCACAAAAATCCTTTCGGGAATGTAAATTCCTGCAGCGTAGGTACTGTTGTTGTTATGTTAGATCTTTCATAAGTATCGGCGCCGATATATCCCGGAACCATAAAAATAATAAGAAATAAGGAGAGGCCTGCGCAAATATTTTTTTTAACCTCATGTCCGGCTGTTTGCGGTCGGATTTGCATATTAACCTCCTTTCACGAGGAGTGGCCGCCTGCTATGGTAAACCCAAGCAGTTCCTCCACCATCGATATGAGCAAAGCAGATTGTTTAGACATGGCATCGATTACTTTCTTTTGCTCCTCATTAAGATGGCCATATGACCCGTCCTGAAGTAACGATATGTTCCCGCTGATCACTCCCAGCGGTGCGCGCAGTTTATGCGAGATAAGAGTTAAAGTATCCTGTTTTAGAAATTCCTCGCTGCGCGCTGCGGTAACATCACGCAAGATAAAAACAATGCTTAACAGCTCTCCGGCGGAATTTTTTATCAGGTCCAAATTCGCCTCTAAATATAATGCCTCCGCCGTTTCTGATTTTTGGCGTACAATATCAAATGTTTTATGCGCAATCGTTAGATCCGTAAGCGCTTCTTTACTTATAGAAACAGAATAATTCTTAAATAGCGTTTCGACCAAATTGACTTTTGCCGGATCGGTAATATTTAAGTAATTTAAGATCGCCGCATTGCTGTCTTTGATCAGGTAATCCGGGCTGCAGATGGCAATGCCATCGCTTATTTTATCGACCACTGCCTTGAATTTCTCTTTTTCATCCAACTGCCGGAGATAATAACTTATCTTGAGTATGGACTTGACTCTTGCTAATAGTTCAACCTTATCAAAGGGCTTGGAGATAAAATCATCGCATCCTGCCTCAAGGGCTTTTACCTTGTCTTCGGTCTCCCTAAGCGCGGTTACCATGACCACCGGGATAAGGCGTGTCTTTTCATCGGCGCGCAATTTTTCCAGCACTTCTATGCCGGACATCCTGGGCATCATTATGTCCAGCAGGACCAGATCGATTTGATCGCCGGAAAGTATTTTCAGCGCTTCTTCACCGCTTGCCGCCTTGACAATCTCATAACCCTGCGGAACAAGATACGCTTCGAGAAGTTCAACGCTTTGGAGCTGGTCATCAACAGCTAAAATTACCGGTCTGTCTTTCATCCTCTACCCCTTGATAAATTTACTGATTTCTTTCGCGAAAGTGCGCGTATTTATCGGCTTGCCTATAAATCCGGAGTTAGATATGTCTTTTATCTCTTCCCTGCCTTCTGCCATTACGGAAGCAGTTACAAAAACAATGGGAATATCGCTTGTCTCTTTGTCTTGACGCAATATCCTGGCAGCTTCGCTACCGCGCATATCCGGAAGCCGCACATCCATAATTATGACATCCGGTTTTTCTTTCCTGACAATGGCAATTCCGCCGGAAGCATCTTGAGCTACAAATACTTCGAAGCCGGCGACCTCCAGGAGGTCTTTTTCCAGCGTCAGATTATTCACGTTATCATCGACAATTAAGACTTTCTTCCCCATCTCACACCGCCTTTCTGGATATAACCGGCAAAGTAAACCTGACTTGAGTGCCTTTATTTAGCCCCTCTGATACTACGGAAAACTTCCCGCCATGCAGCTCAACCAGCTTCTTGGAGAGCGGCAAACCGAGACCGGTTCCCTCAGTTACCCGGGAATATGGAGTATCGACACGGAAAAACCCTTCAAATATTTTCCCCATGTTTTCAGATGCGATCCCGGCCCCCGTATCCCATACCACTATTTCTATCTCGGAATCAACCTTTCTCGTAGAGGCCCGCATTCCTATTTTACCACCCTCGGGAGTAAATTTTACCGCGTTTGAAAGCAGGTTGTAAAGTATCTCTTTTACCCTGAGCTCATCCGCCTCAATATTCGGCAGATCTTCGGTTATTTCAAGCAACATTTGAAGCTTCTTTTTACTGACCATATCCGCTACCAGCAGTGAAATGTCATTTAACAGGCTTTTCATGGGTAAGCTGGATAATGCCAGCTTCATCTTCCCCGCTTCAACTTTTGACATATCAAGTATCTGATTTATCAGTAAGAGGAGATGTTTTCCGCTGGTTAGAACATATTCAACGTATTTTTTCTGCTTCTCATTAAGCGGCCCGAAAGTCTCGTCGTATAATATCTCGGAGAAACCGTTAATGGAGTTAAGCGGGGTCCTGAGCTCATGCGACATATTGGCCAGGAACTCGGATTTTGCCCGGGTGGTACGTTTTAACTCGGCGGCCAACTCCTGTAACTCTTCATGGGCTTTTTCCAGGCCTTTTTCTATCTCCCTGCGCCCGGTAATATCCTCGATAGCCAGGAGGATGATCCGCTCCTTGCCAAGCGCTCTTTCAATTTGCCGGGCATTCAAAAGCATTATGCGCCTGCCGATGGTAGTAAAATCGTGTTCAACCTCATAGTTATCGAAGGTTGCCTTTTGGGGAAGGATGGTTTCCAGCAGTTCCCGCAGCTTGGGGATATTCCACTGTTTATTGCCCAGGTCATAAATAAGTTGTCCCACGGTCTCTTCGGGTTTTACCTTAAAGACATCATAGAAGGAGCGGCTGACGGAGACCACCCTTAGATCTTGATCCAAAGCGATTAGGGATTCACGCACGGTGTTGATGATGCTCTCGGCATAGTTGCGGGCATCTTGGGCTAATCGCTCTGTTTTCTTACGCTGTTCAATTTCTTGGTGAAGCTTCTTAACATTCCTTCTTTCTGCGACGGTACGGATTCCTGCCTGATTCTTACATAATTTTTTGTTTTTCTTTATATCTTTCATGGTTTCGCCTCTTTTAAAGTTTCCCTTCCTTGGTCGTGCCATTAGATCGGGGGTCTTCGCTCTTTTCCGTCGTATCTTTGATCTTTACGGGTTCTGTTTTCTGAAAATTTCCTTCGAACACTGATGTGGCAACGGACCTGATATAATTGCTGTAAATATCCCACTCCGCTTTCATGCGCCACTGGAAAAGATACCGCGAACTGTTTTTCTTGCCCAGGGAAACAGATTTTCTTGATCTGATTTTATCATAAATTTCCAACATGTGTTTTGCGGCAGACTTAATCGGGTATTTCTGTACCGTCATTCTTACGATCTGCTTCATGGCTAGCAACTCTTCAGGAGTCCGGGATAAAGACCAGGCAAGGGCATCAACAAAACTTTGCTGGTCCATCTCATTGAGCAACCGGCCGTTGTGGTAATCTTCTACGACTTCCCGCGCTCCCGGAGCATCCAATGCTACCACCGGAACCCCTGCCGCCATGGCTTCAATAAGAACGATCCCTTGCGTTTCGCTTAATGAAGCGAACGCGAAAACATCCATGGCAAAATAAGCATCAACCAGATGCTGATACTGCAAAACTCCGGTTAAATGTAACCTTTTTTCAAGGCCTGCCTTCACAAAGGCGTCCTTGATCATTTTTTCAGATGGCCCTTTGCCAACGATAAGGGCATGGACCCTTGGATCTTTTTTTAATAATTCGATCATACAATTTGTCAGAAATTCCAGATTCTTTTCCGGAGACAGCCGCCCGGCATGGCCGACTACTTTAGCATCTGGAGGGATGTTATTCCGCTGGCGAAAAGCTTTTCCATCGCCTTTTGAAAAACGTTCCGCGTCTACCCCTGTCGGGATAACCTCCATGGGGGTCTTAACACCTCTTTTAAGTAAGATATCCTGCACGCTTTCGCTGGGCACAATTACCTGGTCCACCAAATTGGAATATCCGGCGGCAAGCTTGACCATAAATCGCTTCACTCCCTCATTGTGAACCGGCCAATCATGCACGTACTGCTCAAACATACAGTGATAAGTAAATACAAGCGGTATGGCGTGCTGTCGACTGAGCCGTAATGCAAAATCTCCCATGAAAAACGGGCCGTGGCTATGCACAATATCCGGCACGAATTCTTTCATGTATCGCTTTAAGAGCCTAGAGATCGGAAAATTAATGGAAAAAATAGTCCCCCTAAATTTTTGGATGGCCGGAATCCGGATAACGCCCGGTTCCTCTGTCGGCGCCCCCCCAAAGGCAGGAGTAACGATCAAAACCTCATGCCCTAAACTTCTAAATGCCTCGCTAAAAGAATAAACCGATTGCTCTAACCCTCCCACCATCGGAAAATAGGTATTCGTCATCATGAGAATATTCATTATTTATCCTTTAGTTCTATGAGCGCTTTCCTGGCCGCCACGCATATCGCGTCGTAATGATCTTGCGCGCCCATGGACAGCCCTTCTTTTTCCAGATCTTCGGGGAGGAGCGGCTTGCCGAATCTCACCCTGATCGGGTGGCGTTTGGGATACTTTGCCGTGCTGGGCCATGCCTCATAAGCTCCTTCTATAGCCACAGGCACAAGCTTTGCTCCCGTCTCCTTAGCCAGGATACCGAACCCTTTTTTAAATTTCCCGACTTTGCCGGTAGTACTGCGCAACCCTTCCGGGAAATAACACAAACCTTTACCGCGTTGTAATACTAAATAAGCGCTGCGCAGCGCCTCCAGAAAATGCGTTGAATAATCAAATGGAATAAGTCTTTCCATTTTTACGATATCCCTTAAAAAACGGGATTTTACAAACGGCCTAAAATAATACGGTATGAATAAGAAGTAAAACATTTGCAGCACCGGCCTGCGCGGCAGGCAAGCGTTAATGGCAGGCCCGTCAAGATCGCTCGTGTGGTTTGGATACAGGATATAAGCCCCTTCTTTCGGCACGTTCTGTTCTCCTTCTGACTTAATACTGAAAAACAATCTGAAGATCAAACAATCTATGGCTGTTATGCTGAATCTAAGCAGCCAGGCGAAAAAACCGGTGCTGAATTCGAGCGCTCCCAGATGCTCTTCTTTCGGAAGGACTTGTAAATGTTTTTTCCAGTAGTCCGGACTTAAAGGTAAACTTTTATCCTCCTCCGGGCGGATGCCTTTTGCTCCTTTTAACGCATCCTTTATCCCCAGAATGAGGTCTTTTACAATAAAGGCCCGCGAGATCGCCTCATCTTTTATATCGGCGCTAAAAGCCAGCTCAAGGCGCGAAGCAAGCTCTATCCTGCCTAATGAATCTACGCCAAGGTCCAGCTCCAAAGAATCCTCAAGTATTATCGGTCTTTTAATACCGCTTTGCTCCTTTAGGCATTTTAATATTTTTATGCCGGTCCCGGATCCTATCAACAGTTGGTCCGCGGCCGTTAGCTCCCCCGTTACCGGAAGAGCGCCTTCTATTCCTGCCCTCACCCTAGGCTCATATATTTCCTTGATCGCATTTCTATCTAACTTACCAAGCAGGTCATACGGTAGATCATCAAGCGTAATAGTAAAACCTTTAAGCCTTTTATAAATAGGGAGCGATGGCAAGACATTATCAAATCTCTCCTTAATGGCTAAATGCAGGTTCACTGAGGCGAATTTCCTGAAATTATCAAGATCCGGCCGGATGATAGCCCAAAGAATTTTGGATCCCTTTACATCATCCATTCCGGAGACTGTAAAGACGCACATCTCTGTAATAGGGGCGGCCTTTTTATAGAACTCCTCGATCTCTTCCGGGTAAATTTTCTTCCCCGACTTCAATATGATAAACTCTTTAAATCTGGCCACAAGGTCTTTTATCATTTACCCGCCTCATATTTCAATTCAATAGAATTTGTTGCGGGTGTAATTATTACGCTCTTAAAACCGGGTAATCGGATATCGATCGGCGGTTCTTTCGCAAGCCATTGTCCGCGCCATTCGACAAGGATATTTTCCCCTCGTAGTTTTATGGAAATTTGAATATCCCCAAAACTTGTCGGCGCGGGGCCAAACGCGATCGTCTGGTTTTTCTCCAGCCAGGCTCGCGGGATCCCCGAACATAAAATTAATCGGTTGCCTTCTTCGCGCACAAAACAATTCCTTATCATTAAAACCCATTCCGCCGCGGCCCAGACATGCTGCCCGTCTCCCATACATCCCCCGCCTGTACGCGGATGTACCGACTCAGGCCATTGTCCTGTTGGCGAAGCCAATTTAGCCACTGCTGTCATCAAACCAAAATACCTGGGATCACCTGCGCGCAAGAGCGCCTGTGATAAATGTAACGTAAGGTAAGGATTGATCCCTGAATGGGTCATGTCATGAAAAAAACCGCCGTGGACTAAACAATTTTTCATTAAATAATCGGCTGTATCTAAGACCCTTGGATCGTTATGCTCAAAAACTCGAAGCGGATAGCTGGCGACCAAAGAGCCGATCGCTCCCGAATCTAAACGGCGATAAGGAGAGGCCGGTATCGCGGGTCTTTTTAAACGAACTTCTACTTTCTTTAAACTTTGATCTATGCTCTCCAATAATGCCTGCGATTCCGTTTCAAAATGAGCGGCCTCATCATTATCCTTATAAGCAGCGCACAAAAAGGCCGCTGCTTTCAATCCCGCAACCGCCCAAAAGTCATCCCAGTAATAAAAATCATTCGGCCCCAAATGCTCAGCGCTAAATCCGGACGGCAATAAACCTGCGTGAGGGTATGGCCCATTGGCGGGCAGTCGTTTTTTATAGATCCACTTGCCCGCTTTATAGATCGATTTTCCCCATTCTTTAGGCGGGAGATTTCCTGTCATCTCACAATACCGACGCATTATCCACAATGCCTCGCCGTTAGAATCCCATTCTCCTTCCTGAGAGAGGAAATAACCTTGGGCTGTCTGACGGGAGCGGAAACAATCCAATGAGCGCCGGACACGTTCCTTTAACCCGACGCATAGCAAACCATGTAATATAAAAGCGGCATCGCGAAACCAAAACCGCCGGTAAATATAAGGCCCGGGATAAACTTCCTTGGGAGAATGCAAAATCATGGTGCGGATGGCAGCATCGTAAAGGAACTGAAAATCTTTATCGGGGATCTGCAATGAACACGCGCCCTGGAGGCTTTTCTTCCACGCAAGCTTCGCAGTTTCCCGGCGGCTGGAATAGGAATCTTTTTCAATTTTATTCTTAGTTAAAGGCACAGAAACGGTAATTTCTTGCGGTTCTCCCGCTTTCAATATAAAAATGGCCGCAGAGGTGGCCATGCCGACTTTACATGAAATTTCTTTTTCATCTTCCTTGGCTGACAAGCAGCTATAAACATCTCCTCGCTGATAATCTGAAAATACGCATCGATCCGGAGGTTTATCAAAATATACGAAGTTTTCTCGATTTACTTGCCAGCCTGACGAGCCTTCGAGGAGAGTAATATTATTTATAAAACTCACGCCTTCAGGGTTATAAGGCCTGAGAGAAACTACTAACTGCGCATTAACAGAAGCAGAACCTCTGATATTAACCTGGCAGATCGGCACTTCGGCTGAACCGGTAACTTGCGCATTTAATTGAAGCTTTAATTGCTCGAGACTGAATTCTGTAATCACGCAAAGATTGTCATCGAAACACAGTTTTTGCGATACATTTGGATTGCGCGACGGGATCAACGGGTCCCCCTCTTTTGGAATGATCCAAACATCAATAGACCAACCGTCATAACGGGGAGTAACAAGGCCGCAAGGATCTACAATAGGAAATTCGGTGCTGTCAGGAACGCCCAAAGCGGTCCAATTTCTATGTGTAAGATTAATTTGAGTTAATGAAAATGACCGCGGGATAAAGGCCTCGCACTCCGGATCATATTGGCATTCCACCCAATAAGGCCAGATCCAATCAAGGTTATGCTGAATGGCTATGCTATTGATCAGGCCCCGGGCATGCAAGACCACGCCTGAACGCAATAGTTCAGTCGGAATCGCCACCTCTGAGGGTTGCGTGAAATTCTGTAATTGAGAAATAAATTTAATCGGGTCTAAAAACCCCCGCCGGCGCGCGACGGTCCTGACTATGAATTTTAACGGTGACCATTTCCATTGCGCAAAACTAAACTTTTCCTTCGATAAAGTCCTGAAAACCCACCATTTAAAACAAACAAAGGTAAATATACCTGTTAATATCGTGGCAATGATCAAAGCTAAAAAAACAGCCCCGGGCCGCACATTGAGAATGGTTTGATTTGTAAAAACATTAATTCCCAAAGCTAAAAAATTAATCAGCGTATACCGGCCAACCTCAGCGTACGATTGTTGGTTGTGTTTAAACGTCCAAAATTTATTAAGCAAATACCCGACAATGCCCGCGCACGTAAAGGAAATCCCTTTAGATATGCTAAAAGACAAAAAATGAAATAAAATATAATAGACGCTAAAGTCTGTCGCATTGACGATAGTCCCTGCGATTAAAAACCGGATTATTTCTTTTTTAGTCTTCATATCAGTTTTAAAGGGAATTCCTCCTTATGGCCGTCATAATACCGCCGAACGCCCCCGCGAATCATTGCCGGGGGGCGTTCGTGAGA
The DNA here is from genome assembly GCA_041653595.1 of Candidatus Omnitrophota bacterium. NCBI lineage: Bacteria > Pseudomonadati > Candidatus Omnitrophota > Candidatus Omnitrophota bacterium. The sequence goes on from JBAZFB010000001.1 coordinate 14,484, forward strand.
ATCTAGTCCTCAGCTATTTCTTTTTGCCGAGAAAAAAATACAGCACCATGCCGATAACGGGCAAAAAGAGTATCAGGATGATCCATAATGCCTTTTTGCCTGTCTCCATTGAACTTTTTACTGCATCAAGGATGGCAATAATATCTAGAACCAAAACAACTAGCCCTACTAGCATGCTTCCCATGCGTCCTCCTTTTCCGTCTGCCGATAGGCAGACTTTATTTCCTTAGGTATAGTAAGCTATTTTCCCTCCGCCACAAGCCCGGGCGGAGCCTTGTGCCACTTATACCCTTCTATCGCGTCATCATATCCGCGCTCAAAGAGCCTCTTCATTTCCTGCTTATCGAACATCTCCTGTTGATTAGGCTTAAAATCTTCCGGAATATACGCTAAATTGTAATCCCATCCTTTTTCCTTCGCGAATGAGTATAGATTGTACGTGTCCCCGCCCATTTTTGACGCTGTGGCGGTCTCGATCAGGCGCGAGGTTATCGCAGTCAGATTGTCTTCCACCTGTTTCGAGTGCGGCGACATATAACAACAATTCAGGATATATAACCGCGTTCTGAATCCCTTGGGATCGATCCCGGAAGATCGCGCCGCGGATCCCGCGCCTTCCAATAACGGATAAATATAAAAAACCCCTCCGATGACCCCGCCATCGGCATGCATCTCGTCATAGCGCCTGCCGCCGGCTTCGACTTGAAAATAGACCGGAGGAAGCATAGCCGGATACGAGCATGAGGCCAGGATTATTTTGCGGAATACCTTCACCGAATCCGGGCCTCCTTTGGATGCAAGCGCTCCCATATCCCATATAACAAACTCCTGAGCATCAAGATCCGAGGTCCCCACATATAGCCTGCGCCCCTTCGCATGCTCTTTGGCGATCTTCGCCATCAGATCCTCATTTACCATATCATCTATCTTTTTAGAGAACAGGGATGAGCTGTTCACGGAATTTCCGAATAGGATGCTAAAGATGCCCTTTTGTTTCACCACGTCTTTGGTCGATATCGAGGTAAACAGGTCCGCAAGCTGGTCTTCAGATTCTTTTCCTGAAAACACGGCAATGGCTAGGAGCGACCCGCTTGAGTAGCCTGTAACTATTTTAAATACCGGCCGGGAGCCTTCCTTTGACCACCCTCTCAATAACCCTATACCGTAGGCGCTGTTCGATACGCCGCCTCCGATAATGAGCGCGGGATAGGTCTTTATACCGTCAACCATATAGTCCGATTTACCTTCTTCTTTAAACGAATCTGCCAGGCTTTTCCGCATAAAGAGAGAATCGGCCTTATACGTATAGTAGCGTAGATCCGGCATACCGACAACGACGGCCTTCCCGACAAGATTTTCCGGTACGGCATGCCGCACATGGGCGCAACCTGATGATGCCAGGAAGCAGGATATTGTCACCAGCGCATAAATAACCTTACGATATCGACTCTTCATAATTCTCCTATGGGATCATTATTCCCGAACGGATGATTTCTGCGAATTTTTCTGACGATGGCCGTATTATTCGTTCCTGCGTCGTATAGTCCACCCCTATCAACCCAAATCGCGGGACAAACCCTTCGTTCCATTCATAATTATCCAAGAGCGACCAATAAAGATAACCGATGACAGGGGCCCCCTCTTCCATCGCCTGCGCCACAGCCTTAAGATGCTCTACGATAAATGCCACACGCTCGGTATCATCGTTGGTAGTAATCCCGTTTTCTGAAACCAAAAGGGGCAATTTGTACCGCGAAAATTCTTTAAGGAACATATACAATCCCTTCGGATAAATTTCCCATGAAAGAAAATTATATTTACCTGAATGACGGAACTGTTCTGCGGCTTCGCGCGCATTACCTGAAATTTCCGGGAATCCAAACCCGCGGCTGGTGACAAAAACCCGCGTGTAATAATTCAAACCTATAAAATCCAGGGTTTTTCCTCTCGGCAAGTGAACATAGAAAAATCCTAAAATACAGGCTCTTCCCTGTACCAAAGCCTGGACAAATAATCGGTTAAACATCAAATCGCAAGAACCTGTCGCAACCCGGTCCATTAACGAATAGCCCGATGAAGCCTGGAATACGAGCACGCTTTGGGCAATCCCGACCATAGGCACTTCCCAGCCTTTTTGAGCATAGGTCTCTTTGATCTTTTCATACGCCAGGACATGCCCCAGAAGTAAATTTTTGAAAACTTTTAATGTTTTATCCGTTGATTTTTCTCCCGGCGGCCATTCGCCGCTCATATATCCCCTGAAGGCGTGGACAACCGGCTCATTCAGCGTTATCCAATAATGGACATCGCCTCCGAGAGCATCGGTCACTTTCTGGGCGTATCTGGCAAATAGTTCCGGGGTCTTCTCTGAAAGCCACCCTCCCTGGTGCGCCAGCCATACGGGAACTGTAAAATGATACAAAGTCACAACAGGCTCTATCCCCTTTGACTTAAGCGAATTGATGACCTCGCGATAATGATCCAAGGCAGAGGCGTCAAATTGGCCTTCCCGGGGCTCAATGCGGCTCCATTCAATGGAGAAACGGTGGGCTGTGTGTCCTAAAGTCTGGGCAAGCTTAAAATCCTCTTCAAAACGGTTCCATTGGTCGCACGCCTGGCCTGAACGAGTTACCGGGGGCCGGGTTTGTTCCCACTCCCACCAATCATTATTAGTATTATTCCCCTCGACCTGGTGAGAGGAGGTGGAAGCTCCCCATATAAAATCTTTCGGAAATGTAAACTTGTGCGGTACCGTTTTTGTTATTGCCGTTTTATTGATACCGGCACATCCGCTAAGAAGAAAAACAATCAGCGCGAGGACAATAGAACAACGGCTTTTTTTCGAATGAATTCGCATATTGACCTTAACCTACCCCCTGCGTATCTTCTTTATTTTCGAATTAAACCTAAAAACCCGACTATGGCAGCAGCAAATCCGCCGATCAGTAGCCATAGCGCCTTATCTGTAGGCGCACCCGTGAAAAAGCGCGAGACGTCGGAACTTGCTGAGTGGTAGGCGCTAAACCCAAAAACTAGCAAGATAATCCCTGCGACCAGAAGTGCGGCTGATGCACCCTTATTCATATATCCTCCTATTGTTTGTTTCCTGCTTTTGCAATAATTTTACCACTTTCCTGGAGATAAAACAATTGCGAGATTCCGTATTTTTCTGACTTTTTTCTACTATAGAAATAAGTCAACAAAAAGAGGAATCCGCCAATTTACAAAATACAGGTTTCAGGTATACTTATAATCAGATAAAGGAGGTGCACCATGTTTAGCCGTAAGGGAATGGTTTTGGCGGGGATTTTGAGTGCAGTCTTAATTTTCGTATTCGCGCGATCCGGGTTTTGCGTAACGGCGCCCGGTACGGACAAGGTGCGTCAAGTCTCGGGAGAGATCGTGTGGATCGACCTCAAACAAGGTACATTGCAACTTAGGCAGGAGGGAAACCGCAAAAAAGCGGTTGAGTACAGGATCAACGCGCATGACACGTTTGTTACCGATCCGGCGCGCAAGGAATTCCTCACGCTGAACGACCTGCGTGTAGGCCAGGATGTAACATTAGAGCTTCCCGCCGTCCGCGACTGGAAGATCGTCAGTAAGATAATCGCCGAACCCTTGCCTGTCTTCGAAATAGTTACGGGGGATGTCGTAGCTATAGATACGGAAACAGGGATGATGACCTTGCAGGTAATAGGCCGGGGACAGAACGAAGTGTCATATTTCGTATTTCAGCCGGATGATATCTACTATATGAAGAGCCCGAGCAAAGAACCCGTGCACCTGCAGGTCAAGCGAGGGGACAGGGTAAAAGTTGAATTCCTGCCGGATAGCGGAAAACAGCGCGCGCACTATATAACGCTGATGCCTGCTCCGGCGGCGGGGTCTACCACGACTACAACGACGACGACTACAACGGTTAAATAACCTTACAAACAATTTGCAGAACAGAAGAAATAATAAATCCCTCAACAGTCAACCTGTTGAGGGATTTATTACGCGGCTATTAAAGCGGTTTTCGGCCGCTGATGATACGCAAAAGAACAACGACAATGGCGATCACGAGCAGGATGTGGATAAACCCGCCCAAGGTGTATGACGTAACCAACCCTAACAACCAAAGCACGATCAGAATAACTGCAAGCGTGTATAGCATTATCCCACCTCCTTTCATATGGTTACTTGCTTTCGAGATTATCTTCCGCAAAACTCCAATTGATCAGCTTGTCGAGGACGGCGTTAACATAATCCGCGCGGCGGTTCTGATAATCCAGGTAGTAGGCGTGTTCCCACACGTCGATGGTCAATAGCGGCTTCAAGCCCTTAGTCAAAGGTGAATCCGCGTTGCCGGTCTTGATCACCTTAAGCTTATCGCCATCCAGCACAAGCCACGCCCAGCCGCTGCCAAACTGAGTAGTCGCCGCGGCCGCCAACTCCTTCTTGCACGCATCCACGGTCCCGAAAGAAGCCTCGATCTTTATTTTCAGCGCTGCGGGTACTTCGCCGCCGCCATTCGGAGTCAAGCTATTCCAGTAAAACGCGTGGTTCCACGCTTGCGATGCATTATTGAAGATCGCGGCTTTGTCCGCTTTGCCGGCTGTCGCGGCGATGATTTGCTTTAACGTCATACCGGCAAATTCAGTTCCCGCCGCCAGCTTGTTCAGATTGTCGACATACCCTTTATGATGCTTGCCATAATGAAAACTGATCGTATTCGCGGAGATTGCGGGACCAAGCGCGTCTTGCGCATATGGTAAAGGCGGTAAGACATGCACAGTTGCACTTTCAATCTTGTCATTACTCTCCATTATTCCTCCTTTGTTAGGGTTACTCTCCTTATTATATGCTCCGTTTCCCCTTGAGCTTTATAACCTCTTCCCTTATGCCAAAGGCTATTGCCTCATATTCATCTTTGACCCCCGATCTTAGCCCCTCTTTCATGAGCTCGCCAAAATCAAAAGGCCTTCCAAAAGTTACTTTGATCGGATGAGGCCTCGGAAGCGGCTTTGTCCTCGGCCAGGATTCGTATGAACCCGTCATTAATACGGGAACCAGAGGGACATTCAGCTCTTTCGCCAATATCCCGACCCCTTTTTTGAATTCCTTAATATTTCCGTCGATAGTCCTTTGGCCCTCCGGGAAAATACAGATTATCTTGTCATTTCGAAGAACATAAGAAGATGCCTGCATAGCTTCCACGAAGTGCATACCCGGATCGATGGGAATGACCCTGATATATTTTACGATATTTCTGATTAAGAACTGTTCGAAATAGGCCCTGAAACCTACGAAGAAAAGACTCTTTCGTAAACTCGCAGGCATAGAAGCCTCAATGATAAACGCGTCCAGGTAACTGCCGTGGTTGACGCACAGGATGCACTTTCCCGTTCTCGGGATATTTTCTGTCCCGAAAACCTCAAGCCGCCAGATCACCCTGAAGACAAGGCGTAAAATTTCAGAGAATAGCAGCATCCCTAAAATTGCCATCCGGTTCGGCGCCAGATTGACCTTTTTTATTATATCTTCGGCGGGTTTTTCATTTAAGATCTCATTCCATAGAGCGCGGCTCTTGACCTGCGGAATGAGCTCTCCCTGGACCCCTTCACCCGGGACCAGCCTCTCTATCCCGAGAATAAGTTCTTTAACGGTAGAGGCCTTAGCCATTACCTCATCCGGTATGGTAATGTTAAGCGCCTGCTCCAACATCACCATCAGCTCCACGCGGCCCAGCGAATCGATACCTAGATCTAATTCCAGATGATCGGCCGGGGATATCCCCCTTTTTAACTTCGCATGTTTATTAAGGGCTTCTATTATCCTGCTGCTGACACCGGAAGAGAGCAACCTGAGGTCCTCATCTGTAGCGGGAATTTCCTCCGCCGCGCCGTCTAATTTTATACCTTTAAGCTCATCCAGATATTTTTTCTTAACTTCATATCTTTTTATCTTGCCTAACCGCGTGCGCGGTATGCCCTCCTTTACAATAATAAAGCCCTTGATGCGTTTGTAGGGAGCAAGTCCTTCAGACAGGTTTTCCAGCTCCCACCTGATCGTACTGTTAAGATCGACCTCTCCCTTCTCGCGGCAATAGTCAGCGTCAGGCACCACTACGGCGGACAGCCTCTCTTCCTCCGTTCCGCCGACGCCAAGGACGCATATTTCTTTAATGTAAGGGCTCTTGGTATAATGGGATTCTACCTCTTCGGGATAGATGTTTTTCCCGGAGCTTAAAACAATTATCTCTTTCTTCCTACCTGTAATATAAAGATAGCCGTCCTTGTCTATACGGCCAAGGTCGCCGGAGTAAAACCAGCCGTCCTTTAAAACGCTCGAGGTCTCGTCCGCCCGTTTATAGTAGCCTTTCATGACATTGGGGCCTTTGATCACCACCTCGCCCATACCCGCTGCGTCGGGACTGTCAATTTTCAATTCCACATCCGGGATCACTCTGCCGACAGAACCGATCTTCGGCTTCTTTAACGGGTTGAAAGCTACTACTGGCGATGTTTCGGTAAGTCCGTATCCTTCAAGTATAGTGAAACCTATTTTCACAAGGAATCTCGCCGCTTCTTCATTTAACTTTGCGCCGCCGCAGGCAAAAAATCTTAAAGCCCGCCCGAATGGCCGGTGTATTGCCGGCAGGGCAAACCTGCTTAAATTTATTCCGCTAAACCTTCTTATTAGCCATAATATCTCTATCAGCCCTAAAAGAGGCATCCTTAACATAAACGGTATCTTCTTTATCTTATCCGATATACTCATATAAAACAGGGAAATGAGCTGCGGCACGCCTACCAATACCGTTACCCCTGCCTCCCTCATCCGGTCCAGCAATTCATCGCTCCTAATGCTCGAAGTATACGTGACCCCCGCGCGGCAGAAAAGAGGCGTGATCAGCGTGATCATAAATGGGTAGGCGTGATGCAACGGCAATATCGATATGAAAATATCCTTATCCGAGAAGAGTTTCAGCTTGTCGATACTTTGAAAATCAGAGTAAATATTCTCATGCGTGAGCATCACCCCTTTTGGCTTATCGGTGGTGCCTGATGTATAGATAAGCGAAGCGATATCTTCGGAAAGGACCTCGGGCCATGCGGCGCCTTCAGATGAAGTAAGTTTTACCTGAGACAGGCCTATAAGGTTATCCTTTTGAATATCAAGGTCCAGGATGACGATCTTGTCCAGCCCTGACTTTATCTTATTAATATTTTTCGCCTGAAAAACGGCATAGGAGACAAATATGACCTTTGCGGCGCAGTCATTGATGAGATTTCCTATCTCTTGTTCGGTCAGCTGCGGATCTAAAGGAACGCAGGTAAGGCCCGCAGCCATTATGCCTAAATAGATCACCGCCCATTCCGGACGGTTCTCTAAACATATAGCCGCGAAGTCCCCCTTCTTAAAACCCTCTTTAATAAGAAACGCGCCTATCCTCAGGGAGAGGTCTTCTGTTTGCCCATATGTCCATCTCTCCCAGGCAGGGCCTTTTTTTATCTGAAGGCACACCCTGTCTGAAAACCGGGAAGAAATTTGGGCAAATATCTTATGGATGACCATATCTTCCTTTTTCATAGTGTACCAAGAAACCATTTTTTTACTTCTGTGACGAATTGCCCGGGATAATCCCGCATTAAGTACTCTGCGTGCGGCCCGTTCTTTATAATGATCATTTTCTTCGTCCCGCTTGCCTTTTGGTATAGGGCCTCGGAATGCCACGGCCTGATCACCCAATCCCGGCTGCCGTGCATGAACATGATCGGAATGGTGATCTTACCGACGTTATCAATGGGCCTCTTCTTAGCCAGCCAGAATGGCCCCGGTCGCACGCCTTTACCGATTTTTCCCTTAGGATCCGATAAAATGTACGCCACGTCACCTTTCCAGTCAAGGGCCCATACCCAGTAATCAATTCTCGATATATTCGACGGCGCGCTGACACAAATAAAACTATCCACGCGTTTATCATTAGCGAGGAGATTAATACTGATGCTTGCTCCCATAGAAAAAGCAACCAACCCGATCTTAGGGTATTGCGGAGCGATAAAATCTAATACCGCCCGTAAATCATTCTCTTCCCGGCTCGTCCAGGTAAACACGCCGCTGCTTTTGCCATGCCCGCGAAAATCAAACATAAAAATATCGTACTCTCCGCCAAGCGCCTGAGTCAACTGCTGCAAAAGCAGGCACTGTTTACTATTATAATAACCATGCGCAATAATGATAACGGCGAGCCCGCCATTCTTAAAATGCTGGAATGATATTTTCTGGCGGTCAACGGTGGCAAGCGTACCGCTGACTACCGCGGGAATAACTGCTTCAAGGCCCGGCGTTTTCATCGCCTTCTCCCCGGATATAAAATGTCCGCCCCGTTAGAGGCGGACATTTGTATTGTGAGAACCGATTATGCATCTATCTTTGGAGCTTCGTGACCTTCGCGCCGTTCAGGCTGAGGTCATACATCAGTCCTTTTTCTCCGAACACGAACGCGACGATCGGCTTGTTGGAAATAGCGCTGCTCATCTGGGTGCCTGCCCCGAGCGCTATGACAGCTACGGATGCGTCAGCGCCGATCTTCCAGCCCTGGCTATCCCTGAAATTCTTCAAAGCCTCATCGGTCATGAACGCGATTATAATGGTCTTCTTCTGCCCGCCAAGCTGGAATCCTATCGAAGCGGCGGCAGTACTATAATAATCGACCGTCTTACCGCGTATCCTGAGGGCCCCTTCTCCGTATTCTCCGCCTATTCCAATAGCCCCTTTAAAGACTGACGGAAAAATAAGCAGACCCTTCGCCTTATCTATGACGTCACCGCCTCCTTTTATATCCTGAAGGGTTTTAAGCGATACATCCACTCCGGCATCTATATCCTTTGCGCTTACAGCATACGAATACGTCTCCAGGCAAAACATTACCGCAAAAGCCATGCATAAAACAGCCAACGCTCTCTTTACCATACGCATTTTTCCCATCTTCGGCTCCTTTCTATTGTTTTTGACCGTATTGCTTAAGAACTTCATCTTCGTTTTGACCTATCTCTCCGGATATACGTAATTATAGACGCATAAAAAAATATGAGAATTGGCTAATTCACCTTTTTATTGACTTTTTTCCACCGAGCACACCACGAATCGTCACATAGGGGGCAAGGAGCTGAAATTGGCATCATCAAAATAGCAGCACCCCCCTGTCTTCTTTTTGGCAGCCTGGATCACTGCCTTGATCTTTGCTTTAGCGGCGCCTGAGGGCGCAATAACCGCCGGAGTTGATAAAAGCTTCCAAGTATCGCTGGCGACGGTAAGCGGAGGGCTCTTTATCGGCTCACTTATTATGACGTTATCGGTAGTGCACCATTCTATCTGTATCCACGCTTTAGAATCGCCGGAAATAGAGTCGCCGGGCTTGCCTAAAATATAGACGCTCGCTTTATACTGCATGCCGGGAATTATTTTTATGTACTGTTCAAATGATCCGTCTCCATAATCCCAAACCCAAGTCTTTCCGGATTGTTTGCCGCTCCTATAGGTTCCCGTATCATATGTGGCGTCGCCGTACAAACCCCATCCGGACGGACCAGCTTTTTCAAAACCCGGGTTGACAAGCAAATTACCTTGCTCAGCGAACGAGGATAAACCAACAGAGCTCAGGGCAAGGACAAGAAAACAAATAAGACATGATCTTCTCATCCTTATGTTCCTCCTTTTATTTAGCTGGTTTTATTATAGGGGTAATGTCTTGCTATATCAAGGATTTTTGGGTATCAGGGAGGGATTTACTCGCGGAATTTGAGGCCACTATTAAGAAAATTTTGGGGCAGGGATCTTGGACCCCTGCCCCATCTCTAAACGAAACTTACTTAACTGACTTTTTTCTGTTGAAACCAAACAAACCGACCAATCCTGAGCCGAGCAAAAGCATGCTTGCCGGTTCCGGAACTGCCTGCGCATCAAAGTTGGCATTGTCGAAGTAGACATCATTGCCGCTATGGCTAGTAGGAGATACCAGAACATAACCCAGCTTTGCCGTCGTGGCGCCGTCCGGCGCTACCGTCCATGGAGTTTCAAAGTACGTCCAGTCGGTATTAGCGGTTGTAAGCTTGGCGCTCTCTACGGCCGTTCCCGCACCATCCCACTGGAACTGTATCCAAGCGCTACCGGTATCTAAACCGGCAGATTTCAGATAGCCGCTTGCCTTATAGGCAACACCCCCCGTAACATCAACCGTCTGTTCGAACTTCCCATCGGCGTAGTTCCATGACCAAGCATGCGCTGACTGGGCGCCGCTCATCTTTACCTCTGTAACATAGTTGCTATCACCCCAGTTGCTCCAACCAGTGCCGGTTTCAAACCCAGGGTCGCTGAGCAAGTTAGCGGATGCTGTTGACGGCGTTGAGATAAGCGCGACTGCCATGATCACCAAAGTTGCAAAATAGAATTTCTTCATTTAACTATTTCACCTCCTCTCTTTTCTTTATTCTTGTATGTTTCTGCTCACGAGAGCAGAAACATTAAAAATCTGTCTCTAATATCCTTCTCATCGGGAATAAGATCTGTTGCTTACATTAATATATTACGGGACCGTCCTGAAATCCGCATCATCAAAATAGCAAGACCCCGGAGTGTTCTTTTGGGCAGCCTGGATCACTACCTTGATCTTTGCTTTAGCGGCGCTTGGGGGCGCAATAGCCGTCGGAGTTGATAAGATCGCCCAAGTGTCGCTGGCGCCGGCAAGAGGAGAGCTCTTTACCGGGTCACCAATTATGGCGCTATCGGCAGTGCACCATTCTATCTGTATCCACACCTTAGAATCGCCGGAAATAGGGTCGCTGGGTTTACTTAAAACAGAGACGCTCGCTTTATACTGCGTGCCGGGAATTACATCGACATACTGCTCGAATACTCCATCGCCATAATCCCAAGCCCAAGCCTTTCCGGATTGTATACCGCTCTTATAGGTTTCAGTATCATATGTAGAGTCGCCGTACAGATCCCATCCAAGCGAATCAGCTTTTTCAAAACCCGGGTTGACAAGCAAGTTACCGTCAGCAGCGAATAAGGACAAAATGAAGAAAGTCAAAACGAAAACAAGAATACAGCCTACGCATACCCCTTTCATGCTTCCCTTCCTCCTTTTTTTGATGCCTATGCTCTCGTGAGCATAAACATAGGTTACCATATAGGCTTTATAATGTCAAGCCGATTTTATTGCTTTTTTTAGGTTGATTTTCTAATAACAAGTTTTGGCTCAAAAAAACGCGTGTAGTCCTTATTTTTGCCTTGGGGGATGACATTTTTGATCAATGTCTCGGCAGCCGCAAAGGCCATATCTTTTACCGGCTGAGAAATCGTAGATAAGGAAGGAGAAAAATTTTCACAGCTCGGTATATTGTCAAAGCCGATCACGGCTATATCTTTGGGTATATCCCTGCCGGCTTGTTTAATAGCTGACATCGCCGCAAGGGCCATCCTATCGTTTGCGGCAAAGACAGCGTCGGGGGGTTCTTTTAATGATAACAGCCTTTCGATGGCCAGTTTCTCATAATTAACATGATTATTATCATCGTTATATTGCACGTATTCAATTATTACCTGTTTGTCCGCCTCTTGTAAAGCTTTTTTATATCCTCTGAATCTATCCTCGGCATCCACCCAGTTCTTGTGGCCATGAATGAACGCTATCCTCTTGCGGCCGGAATCCAATAAATATTTTGTTGCCAGATAGCCTCCCGTAACATTATCGCAGTCGAAAGAAGAAAGATCCTTAAGATGCGAACATAAAAGGACTAAGGGTACCTTTTTATCCTGCAATCCAAGCACGTCTTTATAATTGTCTTTTCCGATAGCCGGCAAGATAAAACCTGATACTGATTTATTCAGATACGTATTCAAACATTCAAAACTATTAAATTTATCCTGGGTAAATAACATGACTTGATAGCCTTCTTTCTTGGCGGCTTCACTTACACCTTTGATTATTTCCTGGACATAAGGCTCCATACTAAAGAGGCCTCCTCCAAAGAAAAGAAGCCCAAGGACGTTTATTTTTCCCGAAAGAAGTCTGGCGGAATGGATATTAGGAGCGTAGGGTTCTTTTTTAAGGTAATCCAGCACCAAAGCGCGGGTTTTTTCCGAAACATACCTGTCTTCCCTTAAGACCCGCGCTACGGTAAACCTTGATACTTTTAATTTTTTTCCTATTTCCCTAAGGGACATTGAAGCCTTAATCTCCTTCTCTCCTTAATTAGCTGGTTTTATTATAGGGATAATATCTTGCTATATCAAGGATTTTTGGGGATTAAAGGCGTCATCTCCCTATCGCCCCGCATACGCAAAGCGGGTCTGGAGCCGGATGTCGCGGGATGAACTGCCGACGAGAATGTCGAATTCGCCGGGTTCGGCGACCCAACCCTTCGCCTCAGCGTCGTAGAACGCGAGGGCTCGCTCGTTCAAACGGAAGATGACCTGCTTCGTTTCGCCCGGCGCCAACTCCACCTTCTCGAACCCCTTGAGCTCCTTCACGGGGCGGAGCAGGCGGGACTCGACATCGTGGACGTAGAGTTGCACGACTTCCTTGCCCTTGCGCTTGCCCGTGTTCGTGATGTCCACGCTAGCGACAAGGGTCTTGGGGTCCACATTCAGGTTGCTGTACTTGAATGTCGTGTAGGACAATCCGTGCCCGAACGGGAAAAGGGGTTCCACGTTCCGAGTGTCGTAGTAACGGTAGCCGACCAGCAGGCCTTCCTTATACTCGCAGTCCTTATCGTTGTACTGCCCGATCGCGTGGGCTGGACAGTCCTCGAGCCGCTTGGGAAACGTGATCGGCAGCTTGCCGGAGGGGTTGACGTCACCGAACACGATGTCGGCCACGGCGTTTCCGGCTTCCATGCCGGCATACCACGTCTGGACCACGCAGGGCACTTTGTCGATCCACGGCATCTCTACGGCGCTGCCGGAGATCAGGAACACGGCAGTGCGCGGATTGGCCGCCGCGACTGCCTCGATCAACTCGTTCTGCCGCCCGTGCAGCCGGATGTCACGACGGTCCTCACCCTCCATGTCGTACCGATGGTTCTGGCCCGCGAACACCAGCACGGCATCTGCCGCGCGCGCCGCCTTGATCGCCTCGGCAAATTCGACTTCGGGGCCGACGCGGGAGTCCGGCCGGACCCAACCCAGTTTGACCATCGCATCGCCGCTGGATTCATAGTACTCCACCTCGAAGCGGTAGGTCTGGCCCGCGGCCAACTCGATCTTCGCGTCTTTCCGTTCCTCTGCATGATCGGCCCAGTTGTCGATCACCACCTTGCCGTTGATCTTCAGCCTCGAACCGTCGTCGCTCGTGAGGCCCAAGTTATAGATCCCGTTGGCAGTCGGCAGGATATCAGCCGTCCACCGCGCGGAGAAGTTATCCTTGGATACACCTGCGGCCGGACCCAGGTCCTTCCAGTTAAAGTCCATGGCCTTCTCATACCGGATCTCGACCGGCTGACCATTCAGATTACGGTTGTTGAAGTACTCGCCCTTCCAACTCCGGATGTTTGACTTGGGATCCGTGGTCTGCACATACTTATCGCTGATCGCTTCGAAGACCGTGGCGTCGCCCGTGTCCCGGTAGCCCTCCACGTACGTGATCTTAACCATTCCCCCGCCCTTGCGTTTCAGCCCCTCGAGCGGGGTGATTTCGTAAAGCGCGCGGATCGCCGAACTGCCGCCTTGATTCGCATGCTGCATGACGGCGTTCTCGCCGATCACCGCGAGCTTCAGTGTCTTGTTAATGTCGAGCGGCAGGACGCCGTCGTTCTTCAGCAGCACCATCGCCTCGCCGGCGACATCCCGGACCGCCTGCTGGTTTGCGGCGGTGTTGCGCGATCCGGTCTTGCGTGTCGACGGATCAAGCATACCGGCCCGGATCATGAAGCGGAGGATCCGCCGGACCTTGTCGTCGACGACGCTCTCCGGAATCTCCCCGCGCTCGACGGCCTGCCGAAGGGGATTCGCAAAGAAGAAGGTGTCGTAGTTGTCCGACGTGCCCATCTCTATATCGAGCCCGTTCACCGCGGCATCGCGCGTGCTGTGCGTTCCGCCCCAGTCCGAAATACAGACGCCGTCGAACCCCCACTCCCCCTTGAGAATGTCGTTCACGAGGTACTTGTTCTCCCCGCACCACTGTCCCCGGAACTTGTTGTAGGAGGTCATGATAGTCCAGGCACCCGCGCGGACGGCCGCCTCGAACGCCGGCAGGTAAATTTCGCGCAGGGTGCGCTCGTCGGCCACCACGTTGACCCAACCGCGGTTCCACTCCTGGTTATTCAGCGCGTAGTGCTTCACGCACGCCGCCACATCGTTGCTCTGGATGCCGCGCACCACCTCGGACGCCATCTGGCCGACTTGGTACGGGTCCTCGCCGTAATACTCAAAATTGCGGCCACAGACGGGAGTGCGGACGATGTTGATGCCGGGGCCCAGGAGGATGTCCTTGTTACGATGACGCGCCTCCGTGCCCAATGTTTCGCCGAATCGGCGTCCCATTTCCCGATTCCAAGTCGATGCCAGCGCGGAGCCGGTCGGGAGATAGGTCACGTAGTCATCCTCCCACCCCGCGGGCTCCCAGGAGTTGGCGGCGGTTTCGCGCCGTACTCCGTGCGGGCCGTCGGACATCGCCACACGGGGGATCCCCAGCCGTTCAATCCCGGCGGTATTGAACTTCGAATTGGCGTGGCAAAGCGAAAGCTTTTCGGCCAGCGACATCTGCTTCAGCAGGTCATTGATGCGTGTTTCAATTGCCGGCACCGGCGCGAGGTTCTCAGCTTTGTCGATAGCGGTCGCGGCAACAGCTTGAGTTTCTGATCCAAAACCCTGGAGTCCGCCGCATGATATAGTGAATGTTACCAGAAGTGTGACGAAAATGTACTTAAACATATTCATACCTTTGCTCCTTTTTATACAAATCATTTAATAATAGCTCCTTTTTTCATTGTTTCTCTTTATATTGCCCACGTGGGCATAGTTTAACACATAATCACCCTTTTTCAAGAGAAATTTACTGCTTTTTTTATGGGAATTCTTGGCAAGGCTACACCAATTACACGATTTTTCCAAAAAGGGCACCCACGGCGGCCGTCAACGCCATTGCTAATGCTCCCCAAAACGTAACGCGAATAGCTGCTCTCGCTATGGGTGCTCCGCCTACGAATGCCGCCAGCGCCCCTAACCCCGCGAGAAAAACAAGCGTGACCCCAAAAACAACGGGAACCAATTTCGTTCCCGGAACTACAAACACGATGAGAAGCGGCATCGCTGCGCCGACAGAAAAACTCGCTGCCGATGCCCACGCGGCTTGTAACGGGTGAGCGATGAAATTAAGAGAGATGCCGAGTTCGTCACGGGCGTGTGCCGACAATGCGTCATGGGCCATCAATTGCTCGGCAACCTGTTTTGCGAGCGGCGGATCCAGTCCCCGGCCCTCGTAGATTGACGCCAGCTCCCTGTGCTCGTTTTCATTATCTACATCGAGTTCCTTGCGCTCGCGCGCCAGGTCTGCTCTTTCGGTATCGGCCTGTGAGCTTACCGATACGTACTCGCCGGCCGCCATTGACATCGCCCCTGCGACCAAACCGGCGACGCCGGCGACCAATACTGAACCTCTAGACGCGTGAGCCGCAGCTACGCCCACAATGAGGCTTGCGGTTGATACTATCCCATCGTTCGCGCCCAGAACTGCGGCACGTAACCAACCAATCCGGTACGTACGATGATGTTCCCTATGACTACTTCTGGCCGCCACCATTGTATCTTCCTTTCAGCCGAGGGAAACCTCTCTAATTTAGCTGGTTTTATTATAAGGGTTATATCTTAGTATTTCAATAATTTTTGCGGAATTAGAGAGGGGTTTTATCGCGAAATTTTTAATATTTTGTAGTGTAGAATACCTGCCGGAATTTTTATCTCTATTGCTTCGCCCTCTTTATGATTTATTAAACCTTTGCCGACAGGCGATGAAACGGATATCTTCCCCTGCTTATAGTCCGCCTCTACCTCAGAAACCAGCATATACACTATCTTCTCTTCTGTATCCAGGTCCTCGAGCTCTACTGTCGCGCCGATCAAAATCTTGTCTTTAGGCATCTCTTCATCATTAAGAATACGCACATAGGCCAGCTTCGCTTCCAACTCGGCTATCTTTTTTTCATTAAAAGCCTGATCTTCCTTGGCGGCATCATATTCGGAATTCTCAGAAATGTCTCCGTGATCCCTGGCTTCTCCTATAGCTTTCGATAATTGCCTGCGCTTCACCGTTTTTAAGCGCTCCAGGTCCTTTACCAATTTTTGATAACCTTCTTCGGTCAGATATATATCGCTCACATTAGTTATCCTGCGAAAATATTACTACTGTGTATGGCCCGATATTGATTTTTCCGGAGCAAGGCAACCCATCGATTTTTTCCTCATGGGCCTCGACATCAGGGGTAGGATGATTTGCAAAATTTGGGCCGTATTTATATGAGTCGCTGTTAAATCGCGTTTTCCACAATCCGGCCCGCGGAAAACCGATGACATAACCATCGCAGTTTTGATTTATCATATTTACCACCACAACTACGCTATCGGCCGGGCCTTGTTTGTCCCAGCGATGGAAAGCGATGATCTTGGCTCCATCGTCAAAATGATAGATATGGGTATTTTGACCGCACAACCCACGCGTCACACCCGATAGATTGCGCCGCAACGCGATCAGGTCCCTGTACATTCCAAAAATACCGTGTTCATCCTCAACACGGGACCAGTCGATCGGGTCTTTATCCTGGAACCAGCGGTCTTCCAGCAACTCTTGCCCTTCAAAAATCATCGGGATGCCCGGTGAAGTAAGGACAAGAGCGCCGGCCAAAGTAGAACGTTTCTTGGAAAACCAGCTATCCACCTTGCCCGGCCAGATCTCCTCCGGCACCCTGGACCGGCCATTGGCGACCTCGTCATGGGACTCTGTATAAATAATCCGCCGAAAGACGTCTAGATCGTAACGATGCTCGATAGCTTTACTGACTGCCCCCAGATCACGGAGTTTATCATCACGTGTGATGACGGCCTGGCGAACGGGGTGAACGAATTCGGCATCCCATTGCGCGTTAAAACCTGCGCCGCCCGCTCCTACATTTTTGATGACCCAGGGGTTATTTTTCATGCTTTCGCCGATGCTGATCTTGCCGGGAAACAATTGTTGGATCTCCGTATTGATCCACTGCATCAAGCTCCAGCCTTCGGGGATGGCATTAGCCGAATTGTTGTCACTACCGTCAATGCTTTTGATATAGGCTATCATGTCCCAGCGTAATCCGTCGGCGCGGTACTCCTCGAACCACATCAGGGCGTTATCGCGCAAATATTGGCGCACTTCGCCCCGGCCGTAATCGGGGCGTGTCTCGCCCCAGGGCGTTTGCGAGCAACGATCATTGTAAAAGAAGATTCCTCCCTTATTATTTTCGCTCCAACCGTCAAACTGCCACAAACTAAGATCGCCCGGGCCAAAGTGGTTGTAGACGACATCTATGATAACAGCGATACCATGTTCATGGGCCGCCTTCACAAATCGCTTGAGCGCATCCGGCCCGCCGTAAATACTCTCAACGGCAAAGGGAAGCGCCGGATTGTAGCCCCACGAAAAATCACCTGCAAACTCCGCGACAGGCATCACTTCGATGGCATTGATACCCAATTTTTTGAGATAAGGGAATTTTTCAATGGCACTATCAAAAGTGCCCGGTTGTCCCTTTTTTTTGACGTTAAAAGTGCCGATGTGCATCTCGTAAATGACAAGCTCATTCCCCGTGGCCATATGAAACTTATTATCACCCCAGTCAAAGGCTTTGGGGTCATAGATAACTCCGTTGCCGGTTGAGCCGGTCACCTTTCTGGCATAAGGATCGATGCGGGAAAGAGGAGGAAGCTTCCAATCGACAGGGGTGTGGATCATATACCTGTACTCATCTCCCGCTTTTGCTCCCGGCACGCCGATCGACCAGTAACCGCCCTCTTCTTTGGCCAGGGGTATCGAGGTATCGTTCCATTCGTTGAAGGTTCCGGCCACATAAACCTTTTCTGCATGCGGCGCCCATACGCGAAACGTTACACCCCTTGCACCGGGTATGGCCCCCATGCTCGGGCGCTTTATCGCGTTATTGGTTTTTTTTGGCATCCTCTTTTCTCCTACAACCCGACTTCTTTAATAACTTCTTTGATAGCGCTTGAAGATTTTTTGAGCGCCTTCTCTTCTTTTTTAGTAAGCTCGAGTGTCAAAAGCCCTCTAACGCCGTTCTTGTTAACTACGGCGGGAAGGCTTAGATATACATCGCGCATATCCAGATAACCGGTGATCAGGCTTGACACAGGCAAGACCGCGTTTTCATCATGAAGGATCGCCTGTGTTATCCTTGCCAAAGACAGGCCGATCCCATATGACGTCTCGCCCTTCTTTTCTATGATCTTATAGGCGGAATCCCTTACTTCGAAAAATATTTCTTCCAGCTTTTCCTCGTGGCGGCACCCGTGTCTGTCGCCGCACACTGAACAATAATTTTTAAACAAAACCCCGCCGATCGTAGCGTTACTCCAAATAGGCGATTCACTATTCCCGTGCTCGCCCAGAATATAGGCATGGACGTTGTGCGGATCTATTTTACAGTGCTTGGCTAAAAGGAACCGGAAGCGCGCCGTATCCAGAACCGTCCCGGAGCCGATCACTTCATTTGCCGGCTTAGACGAAAATTTGTAAGCCGCGTACGATAGGATATCTACGGGATTGGTTGCAATCAAGAGGATGGCCGAAGGGGCATATTTGACTATCTGAGATACTACCTGCCGGAAGATCTCTACATTGTCTTTGGCAAGCGCGAGCCTGGTCTGGCCGGGCTTTTGCTTCTTACCGGCGGTTATCACCACCAGATCGGAATCTTTTATATCCGGGTAGTCTCCGGAGGCGATCTCAACCGGTGAGAGATAAGGCGCGCCGTGGGACAGGTCCATGACTTCCCCTTCAAGGCGCTTTTTGTCCATATCGGTTATAACAACGCTTCTTGCCAGCCCTTTCATGATCAGCGCGTAGGCATAACGCATCCCCACGTTACCGCAACCGATGATTGAAACCTTTGGTCTTAATTCAGTTGTAGATTTACTGGTGGCGATCAAAGCGGTTTACGTCCGCTGATCAAACGCAAAAGAATAACGACAATAGCGATGACGAGCAAGACGTGTATAAACCCGCCCAAAGTGTATGAGGTGACCAGACCTAACAGCCAAAGCACGACCAAAATAACCGCGATTGTGTATAACATGCTCCGCCTCCTTTTATGATGATATTATATAAGTATACGGCCTTGAATTAATTATACCATTTCAGTGGTACAAATATCAAGCGAGGCACACCACGCCCCTTTAGGGGCGGACATTTGTGCACTGTGTGGGAATTTTATCTTATTTTTCTTTCAGGTTCTCGAAGGTCTCCTCATGGGTTATCTCTTCGCTCATTATGTGGGTGACGAGCTGGTAGGTCGCGTGGTCTTTACCGAAGGTCTTTTTGGCGATCTTGTTATAGACCTCTATCGCCCCAGCTTCCGCGGCTGTGACTAGCTTGATTATCGTGTCGTAATCGTGTAAGTTCTTCATCACGCCCGGATACGGGCTGTTCGCGTTCTTCTCAATGTCGCTCAGGCTGCTTGTCGGGATGCCGCCAAGCTTGACTATTCTGTCCGCCAATTCCGTGGCATGCTCGAGCTCGTCCTTGGCAATCTTGCCCAGGAACTCGGCCATATCCTCATAGCCCTTCCCGTCAACGGTCTGAGACATGAACCACCACGCGTAGTAAGCGAGCCACTCGTCGCAATACGCCTTATTCAGGTCCTTGATAAGGTCCTTCAGGTCGATCCCGACTATTTCCCTGGCTTTCTTGCCCATTTTAACCCTCCTTTTTTTATGTTGCTCCCCATTAAGGAATCCCTATTATAAGAAACAATCTCCCGACAAGCCCGCCTATCGTAACAGCCAGGACAATGGTAAACAATGATATTATCAGACTTTTCTTCCAGCCAAACTCATGCTTTAAAACCGCAAGGGTCCCAATGCAAGGGAAGTACAAGGCAACAACCAGGGCGAATATGAATATCTGCAGAGGAGTCATAAAATTCAACAGGCTCGAGCTTCCCCCGAGCACAAACAGCAATGCTAATGCCATTTCTTTTCTTAGTATTCCGTAGATCAGCGTAATACCCGCAACAGCAGGGAGCATAAGCCAGCCGTTAATAATCGGAGAAAAGGGTTTTGCGAGGATTTCGAGGATACCATAAGCTTTGAGCAGGCCCAAGACAATAGAGCCTATGATAATCAAGGGAAATGCGATCCCGATAAAACCTCTTACTCTCATCCATGTCTTTTTCCAGACATTCTTAAGCTGGGGTAACCGGTATTCCGGCATCTCCATTATAAGCCCGGTCGATTCACCGGGCAGGAACTTCCCAAGGATGTAGCCAACCGCAAATATAAGCAATAACACGATCCCATAGATCAAAAGCGCATAACCTGCCCCGATAAATTTCCCGACTGCGCCGAAGATAACAGCAGTCCTTGCTGAACATGGGATCATGCAAATCAAAATGGAGGTCAATATCCTGTCTTTCTTATTAGGCAATATGCGCGTTGCAAGCACTGCCGGAACGCTGCAGCCGAATCCGAGCATCATTGGTATGATGGCGTTGCCGTGCAAGTGCATCTTATGCATTAACCTGTCCAAAAGATAAGCCATGCGGGGAAGATACCCTGTATCTTCCAATGCGCCCAGCGCCAGATAAAAGACAAAGATATACGGCAGCGCTATTTGCATCCCTGCATTTACGCCTTGCAGCCCCCAGCTAAGAGTTGTCTGCAAAATCGTACTCGGGATCACCTTTATGAGGGGGGCCGTTGGGTTAGTGACAATTATGTCAAACCATTTCCCGACCAGGTCGCTAAGATAATTCCCCACCGTAAACAGGGCGAAGAAAATCACGCTCATTACAATAACCAGCGAGATGCTTCCCGTCAGGGGCTCGGTCGTAAACCTGTCGAGAAAATCCTTAAAATGCTTTTTCGGCTTGCCCTTAATCATTACTTTCTGGGCTATTAATGCCGCCTGGCCATGGCGCTCCCGCGCGATCTCCGTATTAAGATCAAGGGCATGCTCTTTGCTGAGTTCATCTATGATCCTTCTGATCTTTTCCTTATGCCCGGCTTTCCCCCATTCAACATCATCTTCTTCAAGCAGGTTGATTGCCGCCGCTCGTTTCGGGATATCATCCTCTTCGACGATCCCCGCGATCTTATCAATTGCCCTTTCTATATGGTCATCATATATAACATTATAATGATCGAGATCGGCAGGACCGCTCATAACAGCATCTATTGTCCTGACCAGCAGGTCTATGCCTGCTCCGCGCAACGCATCAATAGGCACAACAGGCACGCCCAGTAATGCGCTCAGGTTTTTATAATCTATGCTGATGCCCTTATCTTCTAACTCTTCATAAAAATTCAAGGCTATGACCATCGGGACCTGCAGCTCCAGTAATTGCAGGGTCAGGTAAAGATTGCGCTCTAAAAGCGCGGCATCCACCATATTTACTATTACGCCGGGCTTTTTCTCAATAATATAATCGGTGGCGACTCTTTCATCATCGCTTGATGAGCCAAGATTGTATATGCCTGGCAGATCAGCTACATGCAGAACCTTATCGCCAATTGCGGTTTTGCCCTCAAGGATCTCGACAGTCGTTCCCGGATAATTTGATACTATAGCATCAGTAGTAGTAAGCTGGTTAAAAAGGCAGCTCTTGCCTGTATTTGGATTTCCGGCAAGCACAATATCTGCGCCGCAAACTTTTGCGCCGAATTTATGCATATAGGCTTTCCCTGAAAGCCGGGGATGGCAGCTCATTTTTTCTCCACAAATATGCTCGCGCAAACATCGGGCCCTAGGGCGATCTTGCTTCCTTTTATATTCAAGATCAGGGGTCCTCCGTTTAATTTGCGCACTACCCTGACTTTTGCCTGAGGAACAAACCCGAGTGAATTCAAGCGCTCAAAGCATGCCTTGCTCTTGCTGGCTACAAACACAACCTCTGCCTTGCTTTTCTCCGGAAGCTGAGTCAACTCTACTACGTTGCTGTTCTTGTCGGGAATAGGATTGCCATCCGGACAAAGCTTCGGCTTCTTCAGCATGCTATCAAGCTTATCCGTTGCCGCGTCAGATAAAGCATGTTCCATGGCATGCGCTTCCTCATGGATATCTTTTTTTATTTTCAGATTTAGTACCCTGCTGAAAAAGACCTCCAGAAGCTGATGCTTTCTGACTATTTTTCTGGCTTCTTTGATCCCTAAGGCAGTAAGGCTGATCCCGCCGAAACGCTCGAAAGTAACTAATTTCTCCTTTTCAAGCCTTCTTATCATTTCGGAAACGCTTGGATCGGAAACCTTAAGCACACGTGCCAGTTCAGTAACCCTTGCAGCGCGGTTATTGCGGTACTGGATCATATACATTTCTTCGAGGTAATCTTCTTTTTTCATGGTCTTAATGTTAGGTTATCCTAACTTATTTATATAAGTTTATCACAGTTAAGTTATAAGTCAAGTAATTAATTTTTGAAAAAATAAAAAACGGCTATGATCGCTGTTTCGACCATAGCCGTTAATCTCTCCCATTATCCGAGGAGAACGGAATTACTGGGGTCCCTCTCCTATTTCATGAGGGGAAACCTCTCAATTTTCCTTAACGAGATTTTTCAGCAGGTCTTCAATAATGCCGATATCTTTATCCTCAACCTGGCCTGAAGCGTAATATCTTATGATACCTTTCTTATTTATGATTATCACATTGCTTTCGTCTTCCTTGGCGTGATAATCAGCGGACATTTTTCCATCCCAGTCGCCGTATATCGTCAACTTTTCCTTTTCCGAATTATGCCGGAGGTTCTTTTCCCACTCTCTTCTAAACAATACGCCTTGGCAATCGATCACTCCTATCCTGACAATATCTTTTTTTACGGAATCGGATTGTTCGTCGTAAAACACATCAAGGCTGGTCTTTAGTTTTCGGTTTTGCTCGATAGCGATTTTTGCTTCATAAAACAATACCACCACTTTGCCTTTTATATCATCTAAGGTCAATGCTTCTTTATCTCCCGATATGATTTTGAAAGAAGGGGCGGAGCTGCCGATTAAGCTGTCGTTTGCGGAATAGGCTGCAGATAATAAGAGTGGGGTGACGAGAAAAGAAACGATAAAAATTAAACGTGCCCTACGCATCACCATAACAAGTACCTAAATTGACCGATAGCGTTCATCCCTGCCGCGAATTGTCCCAGACCAAATATTAATCCCAATGCAAACTGGGCGACCGCAAATATTCCCACAGCAAACTGCGCTAAACCAAATATTAAACCGACTGCGAACTGCCCTATTGCGATTATGCCTATCGCGAATTGCCCGATCGCAATAACGCCTTTTGCCACAAGAAGTTTTCCTGTTTTGCGGTCTTTCCCGAAGGCGATGTGCACGAAGGGTAAGCCGAAAATTTCCGTCTTGCTCCTCCATTCATAACCGATATTCCAAATATCTTTTATCATTTAAGTTACCGTTGAGAATTGGGGTCCCTTTCCTATTAGGCGAGGGAAAACCTCTCTTATTTGGCAGGCTTTATTATAGAGGTAATATCCTACTATATCAAGGATTTTTGGGGACCAGAGAGGTAATTCCTCGCTTAATATCCTTTTTTGCTCTTAAGTTCCTGGCACTGTTTTTTGATTATCCTCATCTCTTCCGGGTCAATGAGTTTAGAGATGGTAGCCATAAGCTCGGGGTATTGTTTTTCTATTCCCTTAGCCATGTCATTCCTCGGCTCCACATCCATATCTGCGATAGGTGCCTCAGTACCAGCAGTTATTTTTTCCCATGGCAATCCTTTTCCCCACTTGGCCGTTGCCCATGTTATGGGGAAATCAAATTCGCTCAAGGGGGTGGTTTTGGACCACATCAGTTCACCGGTTACAACTTCTTTTAATACCAGAGTGAGCTTCCCGCTGATTTTCAAGGTACTACCATTGCTTTTTTGGACAACCGATAACTCCAGCTTTGGCATTGCATATAAATCAATGGCTTTCTTGTCTTGATATGGTATCAAATCATAAGAATCAAAAGGGCCGCGGACAGTAAAGCCCTTTGCCGCAAGAAGTTTATTTAAATCTTGTTTTATCGCAGTATCTAAATTGGCAAATTGCGGCCAGGTGGGCCACGGTGTAAAACTATTAGATTCAAAACTAACATTTGCTATCGCAAAAGTTACTCCGGCTGAACCGGGCGTTTCTTGCGAAGAGGGCGTATAATCAAAATTCGCCACGTATACAGCCTCTTCACCTTTGGACGCTGCCGCCAACGCATGGCTTGCGTAAATAACGGATAAAAGAACAAATACTAAAACCACCGGATATTTTCTCAATGTATTTTTCCTTTCATGATATAGAATAAATTTTGGGGTGGCTGACGGGGATCGAACCCGCGACCCTTAGAACCACAATCTAATGCTCTAACCAGCTGAGCTACAGCCACCGCAGATCTAATTTTCAATTTTTGGCGCGCCTGGGGCGATTCGAACGCCCGACACCCTGCTTAGAAGGCAGGTGCTCTATCCAACTGAGCTACAGGCGCGTTGGCCCGCCCATCTGAGCGGGTAAATCTAATTTTTGGTCGGGGCGCTCGGACTTGAACCGAGGACCTTCTGCTCCCAAAGCAGACGCGCTAGCCAAACTGCGCTACGCCCCGAAGATTAAAAAACGCTCCCAATCGTCGGGGAGCGAACGAAATTTGCCATTTAGATTTTACCAATTCGCGCTTGCAAAGTCAAACCCTTTTAATATAGAATATATGCCATGCAGGAACAACCGAAACGCAGGGGTATCCCCTTTTTACGGAAGATATTCTTCTTATTCATATTGTTCGTCATCCTGGGCTCTATCGGGCTTTGGTATGTCAACGAGAATATCATGCCCACGAAGGGTAAGTCGCTCATTATCGAGTACCTCACAAAGGCGACCGGCCGCGAGGTCACGCTTGAGAGCGTCTATTACAACCCGTTCAGGGGCATCGTCCTGAGGAACCTGGCGATCTCCGACGAACCGAAATATAAAAGGAAGTTCCTGGAGGTCGGAAAGCTTTACCTGAATATCCTCTATATCCCCCTTCTCCATGAGAAGAAGCTGGTGATCTCGTCGGTAAGGATCGACTCGCCGAAAATAGCCCTCACCGTAGACGATCGGGACAAGTGGAACTTCCAGTCGCTCGCCTTCCTTAACCAGCCTAAATCCGGGGGCGGAGATATGACCACCATCGTCAACAGCGTCATCATATCCAACGCGCGGATAGCGCTCGAGGACCTCGCCGCCGTACCGGCTTTCAGGAAAGAATTGAAGGATACGGATCTCCAGGTATCTCTCTCGTACCCGCTTAAGATCAAATACAGGTTAAACTCCGGGCTTGACATAAAACAGGCTAATTTCTTTTCGGCCGACGGGCAATTCGATCCCTTCAAAAAAAGCGCGACACTCAATCTTAAGCTTAAGGACATACCGCTTGCGGAATTCCAGCCGTATTACACGGATCTGCCGTTCAAGGCCCTGGCCGGGAACCTGAGCGGGAACATCAGCGCTTCCTATTCCCATGAGAAAAGCCTGACGGTCGCGACTGTCTCGTCGGTCACCGGGCTGGTCTTCGGCCGCGAGGATTACACCGCGAAAGGCGCCATCGACCTGAGCGGAAAGATA
Source organism: Candidatus Omnitrophota bacterium (assembly GCA_041653595.1). Classification (NCBI taxonomy): domain Bacteria; kingdom Pseudomonadati; phylum Candidatus Omnitrophota; species Candidatus Omnitrophota bacterium. The sequence goes on from JBAZFB010000001.1 coordinate 40,319, forward strand.
ATTTTAGACCTAAAGGACAAGGCCGGAGCAAAGATGCCATGCGTCATAAACGCCGCCGCTAAACTGGCCGTGGTCGAGCTCGTATCGAAAGATTTCTCGGTAAAAGGCGACGTCGACGCGAACGGCAAATTCTCGTTCGACCTTAAGGACAAGACCGTTCCCCTGAAATATACGGCCGACACGCAGCTGCGCGACACGAAGATCGCCGGAGTGCCGGTCTTCGGCGCAATAGACAGGATAAACGGAAAAATATACTTCGACGAGACGAAACTCTGGACAGACCTGCTTAAGGGGCTCGCAAAGGGTTTCGACTGCGTATTCTCCGGGACGGTAAAGGACTATAGCAATCCCCGCCTGGACCTGACCGCAAAGACCGACCTCGACCTCGCGCGGCTCAACGAACTGCTTGCGCCGGATATGAAGGAAAAACTTAAGGGTTACACATTCAGCGGGATAAGCAAGCTCTCGCTTAACGTCAGCGGCATGCTGAAACAGCAGGATAAGGTCCCCCTCGCCTACATCGTTACTTCCGAACTTTTGGATTGCGGCGTAAAAACGGCTTTCCTGGATAAGCCCGTCAAATCGATAAACGGGAAGCTCGTCGTGAAACAGGACTCGCTGGCGCTGAAAGATATCTCGGCGTTCTTTGACGACAAAAAATACCTTTTAAGCGGAGAGGTAACGGGCTTCAAGGCGCCGGCGTGCGACCTCTCGCTCTCCTCGGATGACCTTAAGCTGAGGACGGCGTTCAAGTACATGGAAGATTCCGTGACGTTCGGAAAATTCGACGGACGGTACAAGGATACGGTCTTCAACCTCTCCGGGTCTTACGCTAATTTCAAGGATCCTGCCGTCAGCGTAAAGGGAACGGTCGTGACGAGGATTGGCGAGATATCCCGGCATCTCCCGAAGGAGAGCGCGGAATTCCTCAATAAACTCAATCCCGCCACATCCCTCTCTTCCTCTTTTGAGTTCAAAGGAAAGGCAAGGAAACAGGAGACGTGGGACCTCCTGCTTAATAAATTTGAAGGGAAATCAAGCGCCGTAGACCTGGCGGTTTTCGGCTCCATATCGGATTTCAAAGACCCTTCTCTGGACCTCCGCGGCAGCCTTAACACGACCGTTGAGGAGCTGAAAAAATTCCTGGCGCCGCAGCAGGCGGAGATGCTCACAAAGAGCGAGGTCGGCGGGGACCTTACATTGAAATTCGTATTTAAAGGCAAGCAAAAGTCCCAGGATACCTGGCAGGCCGACCTGATTGCCGATTCCCCGCAGGTCAACATCAAGAAATTTAAATTAGCCGGTTGCCATCTCGAGGCCAAATTCAAGGATAAGTTCCTGACTTTCCCCCGCGTCACCGCCAACCCGTATGACGGCGCATTAGCCGCTAACGCGGTCATCGATTTCAGCCAGCAGAATCCCCAGTATGTCGTGCAGGTCGCGGTGCGGGATATCGATATCAGCAGGTGGAAGGATGATACCGATATGAAAGATAAAAAACTGCAGGGGCGTTTTTCGGCGAACGCCGATTTGGGCGGGTTCGGGAGCAACCTGGAGACTCTGAAAGGCAAAGGAAAGTTCGAGATAAAAGACGGGCATTTCTGGGAATTGCCGGTATTCTCCGGGATAGCGAATATCCTTTATATACCCGGGGTAAGCAATATAGCCTTCGGCGAAGCGCGCGGGACCTTTAGTATCGCGAACAAAAAAGTATATACGGAAGATACCCAGATGGTCTCCGAGCAGATGAAACTGACAGGCAACGGCACGGTGGATTTCGACGGCAACCTCGATTTCCAGACCACCGTGACTTTCGACAAAGGCCTTCTTCAGATAGCTTCTCCCCTCGGGCCGTTCCGCGACTTCTTAATAGATAAAGAAGGCAATTATCTCGGCATCATAACACTGAACGGGACGACAAAAGACCCGAAGTTCAAGACCAACGCGCCTAGCTTTGACAGGATATTCCAAAACAAACTTTTCAATAACATCAAGAACGGGATCTTCGGAGGGAACGAATGATGGTCCGCGCTTTCTTTAACGCGCGGCCGCGGTGGCTTATAGAATTCTTCTGTGAAGCGGAAAGTTCCGCGAAAGTCTTCTTGAATTCCGGCGAAAAGAATACCGGGTCGTAGCCGAAGCCGTTTGCGCCCTTGGGTTCAAAAGTTATCCTGCCGGAGCATTCTCCCCTGACTATACCTTTAATGCCGTCAGGCCCGGCGATCGCGACCACAGAAACGAATTTAGCTCCCCTCTTATTCCCCGGCACACTCTCAAGAAGCCTTAACAGTTTCCGGTTATTACCTTCATAGTCGGCTTTATTTCCCGCGAACCTAGCGGAACGGACGCCCGGCCTTCCGCCGAGCGCTTTGACGGCAAGGCCCGAATCATCGGCCATAACCAACCGTTTTGTGTATTTCGCTATCTTAAGGGCTTTGAGCCTGGCGTTCGCCTCGAAAGTCTTTCCCGTCTCTTTTACCTTCGGGGCACCGGGAAAATCGTTCAGGTCGAGGACTTTTATGCCGAGGCCTTTAAGGAGGGCTTTGAGCTCACGCTTCTTTTCTTTATTCCTTGATGATATGACTATCTCGAACACTTAAATACCCAATGTCTTCTTCTGTATGTCGATAAGCTGGCCTATGCCCTTCTTGGCGAGTTCGAGCAATTTATGCAGCTCTTCGCCGTCAAAAGGTTCGCCCTCGGCCGTTCCCTGGACCTCGATGAACTTCCCCCCGCCGGTCATGACGATATTCATGTCGACATCGGCGTTCGAGTCCTCCTGGAAAGTCAGGTCGAGGACCGGCTCGCCTTTTATCATGCCTACGCTTGTCGCGGCCACGTAATCGAGCACCGGGATCTTCGTTATCATGCCCTTCTTCTTCATCCATGATAACGCGTCGGCAAGCGCGATGAAACTTCCGGTTATCGAGGCGCAACGCGTGCCGCCGTCCGCCTGGATGACGTCGCAATCTATCCAGACCGACCTTTCCCCTAATACCGGGAGGTCGACCACGGCCCTGAGCGAACGCCCGACCAGGCGCTGTATTTCGTGCGTCCTTCCGCCTATCGCGCCCCGGACCGCTTCCCTCTGCACCCTCTGCTGGCACGAACGGGGAAGCATACCGTATTCGGAAGTCACCCAGCCCGTCCCCTTGCCCTTAAGGAACATCGGGACATTCTCTTCGACCGAGGCGGAGCAGATGACCTTCGTCTCGCCCAATTCCATAAGGCACGACCCTTCGGCGAATTTCATATAATTGCGCGTGACATTCACCTTCCTTAAGAATTCCGCGCCGCGCCCGTCCGCTCTTTTTATCATTCTATATTTCCTTTCCCATTGCGTCTATCCCGACGATAGCGGGAAAATCTTTTAACTTCAATTCGTAAACAGCCTCCGCGCCCAGGTCTTTATACAAGACCGGCTTCGCGTCTATTATCATTTTGGAAAGATACGCGCCGGCGCCGGCGATAGTGATAAAATAGACCGCCTTATGCCTCTTTATCGCGCGCCTGACATCCTCGGAACGCGAACCTTTTCCTATCATTCCCTTAAGCCCGGCCTTCAAGAGGTGCGGCGTAAAGAAATCCATCCTGCTTGAAGTGGTCGGGCCGCATGAGCCTACGGCTTTCCCCGGGCGCGCGGGAGTGGGCCCCGCGTAATAGATCACCTGGCCCCTGAGGTCCAACGGCATCTTCTTTTTCGCGTATGCCCCTACCAGCCTGAAATGCGCCTGGTCGCGGGCGGTATAGACAGGGCCGTTCAGCAACACCTCATCGCCTGCCCTGAGAGTTTTTATTACGTCGTCTTTAAGAGGTAACTGGATAGAGCGTATCATTCTAAAGTGTGGCTGTCGCGCTCCTCGTCGCGTGGCAGGATATGCTTACGCAGACCGGAAGGCCGGCTATATGGGTCGGATATGTCTCTATATTGACGCCCAGGCAGGTGGCCCCGCCGCCGAACCCCATCGGGCCGATCTTTAAGGCGTTTATCTTCTTAAATAATTCCTTTTCCAACCCCGCGATATGGCGTTTTGCGCTCCGTTTATCTATAGGGCGCATCAGCGCTTTTTTAGACAAAAGGCATGCCTTATCAAGGGTGCCGCCGAGGCCCACGCCTATAATATACGGCGGGCATGCGTCGGCGCCGGCTTTCTTTACCGATTCGATCACGAACGCCCCGATCTCATCCGCGCCCTGGGTAGGGTTGAGCATCTTGACGGCGGTCTTGTTCTCGCTGCCGAACCCTTTGGGTACGACGGTTATCCTTACTTTGTTCCCCGGGACTATCTCCTCGTGTATGACCGCAGGCGCGTTATCCCTTGTATTGACCCTCAGGATAGGGTCGGCGACAACAGATTTGCGCAGGTGGCCTTTTTTGTATCCTTCGCGGATACCGTCATTGACCGCTCCGGAAAGACTGCCGCCCGTAAGGCTGACGCCCTGTCCTATCTCTATAAATACGACTGCCATCCCGGTATCCTGGCAGATCGCTATTCTTTCATATTTCGCTATCGCGGCGTTGGAGAGGAGTATTTTAAGGATATTTTTGGCCTTCCGGTCTTTTTCGGCCAGGTATGCTTTCCTTATGGCGCGGACAATATCCCCGCGCAGGATGAGGTTTGCCTCGACCGCGAGCTTCGCGACCGCGGACTTTATTTTTTTGACATTTATCTTTTTCATTTTACACCCTTGATCTTATGGAGTTGCGGTATTATCCTCACGTCCTTCAGTTTCGCCAGCGCCTTCTTCTGCCAATCGAGAAGTTTGGCGTTTTCAGGGACGCCCTTGAACTCCCCGAAGGCAGAGGCCGGCTGGAATATAAGCGGTATATTCCTGTCGATGCTCTCTATCAACGCGATAGCCTTTTCGACATCGGCGTCGTGGGTCTCGTTCGTGACGACCATCTTGATAAAAACTTCTTTCTCTTTAGCCGCTTTCAGGAATTCGAAGTGCTCTTCCCAAAAATGCCTGTTCTTCGTCGAGGACGGCAGTTTGATATCCATGGCGATGACATCGACAAGGCCTATCACTTCCTTCGCCTTATCCGGGAGGGTCCCGTTCGTATCGAGGTGTATCTTATATCCCCTTTCCTTTAGCGCCGGCAGGAGGACTTTCAGGAATTGCGTGTGAAGTAAAGGTTCACCTCCCGTTATCGTGACAGCCTTCGCTTTTTTACCTTTATCCGCGTCGAATACCTTATCGACGACAGCCCTTATCGAAGACTCTTCGGGCGCTTCCGGCTGTGGCGTATCGCAAAACGCGCAGCGCAGGTTGCAGCCGTGGAAACGGACGAAGACATGGTCCTCTCCGGCATAGACACCCTCGCCCTGGATAGAGAGGAAGACTTCGGTCACTTTCGCAGTAGGTTGTTTGAATATTATTTTCATCTCTTTTTCGAGGGGTCTTTTATCTTGGCCTCCCTGAAACCTTTTTCCCTTATGATGCACGAATCACACGTAAGGCAAGGGCCCTTGCCTCCGGCGTAGCACGACCACGTATATTCGTACGGCACGCCCAATTTCGTCCCCAACCTGATGATCCGCGCTTTTGCCATGCCTATGAGCGGCGTAAATATCTTTATCTTGGCGCCGGCTTTTGTTCCGCGCTTAATCAATTTATTGAAAACTTTATAATATCCGGGCCTGCAATCGGGATACCCGCTGAAATCGACCGCGTTCGCGCCGATAAATATCGCGGTCGCGCCTGTCGCCTCGGCGCAGGAAACCGCGAAACTCAGAAATACCGTGTTCCTTGCCGGCACATAAGTGGCCGGTATCCCTTTTGCCGGATGCCTTCCGCTCTTTGGCACGGCTATGCGCCTGTCAAGGAGGGCGCTCCCTTTCCACGGCAAAGCGATCTTTATGATCTCGTAATCCGCGCCGCAGGATCCGGCGATCTTCTTCGCGCTTTCGATCTCTTTTTTATGGCGCTGTCCGTAATCAAAGACCAGGCACTTGCAATCGTATCCCTTGCTCTTCGCGTAATAAAGCGTAGTCGCGGAATCCAACCCGCCCGACAGCAATACCACCGCCTTCCTTGTCCTGCGCGTGCGATTCTTCATTCAAAATACGTGGCGCAGGAATCCCTCGTCTCCCAGACGCTCACGCGCCTCAGCGAGACCTTATCGCCCTTAAGCGCCTTCTTTAAATTATCGTATATATACTTCGCGATATTCTCCGCGGAGGGATTGCCTTTTTTAAAGAATATTATGCCGTTCAAGTCGCGGTGGTCGAGCGAATCCAGGACGGCGTTCAATTTATTCCTAAGGGTCCTGAAATCTATCGCCAGGCCGCCGTGGTCCAGTTTTTTCGTCGCCGCGAAAACCTCGACGTCCCAATTGTGGCCGTGGAGGGCCTCGCATTTGCCGCGGTAGCCCTTCAGCCTGTGCGCGCCGCTGAAACTCCCTTTTACCGATACCTCAAACATCCTTCACCTGCTCCGCTGTCTTGACGTCCGTGCCGAGGAACCTTTTCGCGACGGTCAGGAACTTACCCGGCGCGTCGCTTACATAAAATCTGGAACGTCCCGCCCTCCGGCCCGGGTATTTCAACCCGCACTCCTCAAGCAAGTTCCTCGCCTCTATGGCGGTCTCCTCGGCCGAATCCACAAGTTTTACCGCCTTACCCATCACCTTTTGTATGGCGGGTTTCAGGAGAGGGTAATGCGTGCAGCCGAGGATCACCGTATCTATCTTCTTTTCTTTGAGCCCGGAGAGATATTTCCCCGCCGCTATGTCGACTATGCCGTCGCCGGCCCAACCCTCTTCGACGAGCGGGACGAATAGAGGGCAGTCCTTGCTGTAAACTTTGATCTTCGGGTCGAGGGCATTTATCTCCTTCTCATAGGCCTTGCTCAGGACCGTAGCCGTCGTCCCTATTACGCCCACCCGGCCGTTCCTGGTCGAGCGTATCGCCGCCTTCGCGCCGGGCTTGATGACGCCGATTATCGGCACGCTGAAATATTTGGAGAGGAAAGGCAATCCTATCGCGGACGAAGTGTTGCAGGCGATGATAATAAGCTTCACGTCGAAATTCAGCAGGAAGAGGACGTTCTCTATCGAAAATTTCTTTATCGTCGACGGGGATTTCGTGCCGTAAGGGACGCGCGCGGTGTCGCCGAAATAGATGATATCCTCGGCAGGCATCTCTTTCGCCAGTTGCTTGACGACGGTGAGCCCGCCTACACCCGAGTCAAAGACCCCTATAGGCTTATCTCTCATTTGGTAAATCCGTCGGTAGATTCATAGATCTTCTTGTAATTGAGTATCCCTTTCGCTATCGCCGATGCTACATCCTCCCTGCACGAGGCGCTCTTAAGGTCTTTTTCTTCCGCGGGATTGGATATAAAACCGATCTCGACCAGCACGGCCGGCATCTGCGCGCCCTTTAATACATAGAACCTCGCGCTCTTGACGCCGCGGCAATAAAGGGAGGTAGACGCGTCCACGGATTTCGAGATATTCCGGGCTAGCTCTATCGATTCTTCCCTGTTCTCGGTATATACGAGGTCCCAGAGCGTCGCCTCGAGGTCTGTATTGCGGCGCTGGAAAGAGGAATCGTCAAATTTCAGGAAAGAATTTTCTGCGGCCTCCACGGCGCGGGCGTTGTCATCGACCGCGGTCGACAGGTAATATACCTCGAACCCCTTCGCGCCTTTCAGTCTCGCCGAATTGGCATGGATACTGACAAAGAAATCTACGTTGTTCTCGTTGGCTATCTGCGACCTCTTTTCCAGCGGGATAAACCTGTCCCTGTCGCGGGTCATTACCACATCGACGCCGTTCTCGTTGAGCTGTTCTTTTACGCGCCTGGCTACATCGAGGACGAGGTCTTTTTCTTTTAATCCGGTCCGGCCTACCGCCCCGGGATCATTGCCGCCGTGGCCCGCATCGATAACAACCTTCCTTACCAGGTATTTCTGTGTGACCGGCGGCCTGGGGCCGGTGATCCGCGGAGGGCTGAGCACTCTAGCTATCGAATTGATGGCAAAATCGGCGGGTATCGCGGCCGAACCCTCATAAAAAACCACCGGGGAGCTTAATCTTTCCGGCTTTCCGTTTATAGCGGCGTAGTCCATGCCGACATAAAAAGCGAATATCTTGTTTTCCTTGATTAGGTCGGCCCTTCTCGCCACCGGGTCCCATTCGCACCTGGCCTGGTAGTATCCGGCGATGAGCGTCAGCGGGATATAACTCTTGCCGTCGATCTTCACGGCCTGCGATGAAAGCGCGCCCCGTATCTCTCCCATCCTCGGGGCGGTCGCGCATCCCGCGGTAAAAAGAAGAAGCGCCGCGAAAATCACCAGGAACAGCCTTCTCGTTATCATTCTCCCCTTAAATGGTGGAGGCGCGGGGATTCGAACCCCGGTCCTTAAGTCACTCGATAAGAGCTCCTACGTGCGTTTCCTGCGTTTTGTCATTCGCCCTTCACGGCCGCGCGAGCAGGCCCGCTGCCGGAAAGACTAGCCTTTTGATCTTCTTGTCCCATTTCTTAAAGGCGAAAGGAATGGGACCAGCCTGCTGCGGTGTCCGACCCGGCTTCGCAGGCAAAACCGGAGGACATGCTGCTTAATTAAGCAGCTAGCGCGAGTTCATTCGCGTTTAACTTTGTTGCCAGGTTTTAACGAGGCCACCTGACACCCTCGGCACGCAACCCTTAACTTGCTTCTTAAGTCGAAGCCTTTCGCCCCCTCACTTTCCTCTAAACTCCCGACGCAGATCCCTGTCGGAGTCGCGTTTCTTGATATCGTCACGCCTGTCATAGAGCTTTTTGCCCTTCACCAGGGCGATCTCTGCCTTGGCCATGCCCTTCTTGAAATATATCTTCAGCGGGACAAGAGTAAGGCCTTTCTGGGCCAGATCCCCCTGAAGCTTGTTTATCTGGGGCTTATGCATCAATAGCTTGCGCCGCCTCTTAGGGTCGGGCGCGAACCTGCCGGCCTGAGGATACGGCGATATGTGCATATTATAGAGAAAAAGCTCGTCATCGTCTATCCTGGCAAAACTGTCCTTCAGGTTTGCCTTCTTGTCCCTCAGGGACTTTACCTCCGCGCCCTGAAGGGCTATACCCGCCTCGAAGGTCTCGAGGATGTGGTAATTATGACGGGCTTCCCTATTTGTGGCAACTGTCTCGTCTGCCATTTTGTGGTAATAATATATCATATCGAAGCTGATAAAGCAATGGGGCCGCCGGGGGGTCTCCGCGCCCCACTGAGGTGGGATGTTCGCATTTTCCATTGAAAAACGCCCCGATTATCGGTATAATCTATTAAGTTTTAAAGAAAACCATGGAAGACTACCTTAAAGAATTCCTAGATCTTGTCAAAGTCCACCGGTTCGAGGAGTTATATTCGAAAGATATAACCGCTGAAAACTACTTCGGCTTCCCCCTGCGGAGCATTGTCGAGGCGGAGAAGAGGCTCCTCTCCGCGGAAGAACCGTCGGTGGCCTATCTCTCGATGGAATACGGCCTCGGGACCAGCATCTACAATACATTTATCCCGGCGAAACCCGTTTCGGAATCCAATATCCTGCCCAGGCAGAACATATTTTCGAATATGAGGATACGGGATTATTACTTCAGTTTCAAGGTGGACCACAGGATAATGGACCTGCCTATCTACAGCGGCGGCCTCGGCGTCCTAGCCGGAGATACGCTCAAATCCTCGGCGGACTTAAACGTATCCCTGGCGGCGATCGGTATACTCTGGCGCAAGGGGTATTTCAAGCAGAACTTCTGGTACAAGGACGGGCAGGTGCCTGAGGAGCTCAATTGGGACCCGTATTCGTACCCGGGCCTCATCCCCCTCGATACGGTCATTAAGATACCGCTAAGCGGCGGCGACCTGCTGCTCCGGCTCTGGAAATATTACGTATACAGTTTCGACAAGAAACACGTCATACCGCTTACCCTCCTTGATTCCGACGTCGAGGGAAATAACCCGGAATTCAGGACGCTCACCGACCAGCTCTACAGGAGCGATAATTCCTACATAAAGATCGTTCAGCGCGTGATACTCGGGATAGGCGGGATAAAAGCGCTCGAGGCTCTCGGCTATTCGATAAGGAAATACCACCTAAATGAGGGGCACGCGGCTCTCGCGCTCGTCCAGAAGGCGGACGCGCTGCAAAAAGACGGCCTGGCCTCGCTCGAAAAAGATTTTATTTACACATGCCATACGCCGGTCGCGGCCGGCCATGACCGTTTCCCGATAAAAGAGCTTGAGAAGATCCTTCCCCTGGAGAATGTCGATTTCATAAGAAATCACGGCCTCGAGGGAGATGACACCGCGAACTTCACGCAGCTCCTCCTTAATTGCTGCGACCATGTGAACGCGGTCGCGAAAAAACACGGCGAGGTGACCCGGCTGCAATTCCCGCAGCATGCGGACAAGATACAAACGATAACCAACGGCATCCACATCCCGACGTGGATATCCGGCAGTTTCTCCGACCTGTTGAAAAAATACGGGAACGATATCGGCCAATGCGCCTCCGGGCACGCGGAACCTGCCGACCTCGAGAAACTCAGGAACAATAACGAGTTCAGGCTTGATCTATGGAAAGCTCACCAGGAGAACAAGCGCAACCTGCAGTCGATATTCGAGAACTGGGACATCAGGGAGAACGTCTTTACGGTATGCTGGGCGCGAAGGATAGCCGCTTACAAGAGGCCGAGCCTGATATTCCAGGATCCCCGGCGCCTGGTCGATATAGCGAACAGGGTCGGCCCTATCCAGGTGGTCATCGCCGGGAAGGCGCATCCCAACGACAACCTCGTCGGGACATTCATAAACAACATAATGAACACGATAGACGCGCTGGGGACACAGGGCTCGTCCATCAGGATAATAATGCTCGAGAATTATGACATATTTTTCGGGAAGATCCTCAGTAACTCGGTCGATGTCTGGCTTAATAATCCCCTTCCCCCGTTCGAGGCCTCCGGCACGAGCGGGATGAAGGCTATACTAAACGGGGTCGTCCAGCTCTCCACGCTCGACGGGTGGGTCGTGGAGGCCGAGGACGCGGGCATGGGCGAGATATTCGGGTACCGGCACAAGACAGGCGAGCCGATAGGCAATGAACTTGACCTTCGCCTTGACGCCGATTCCGGCGAGCTCTATAACGCGCTGGAGAGGCTGGTAAAACTCTATTACGAGACAAACCGGGACGGCAACGCCAATGCGGGTTCCAAATGGATCGATATTATGATAAACTGTATGATACAAAGCCATTACTTCAACACCTGCAGGATGGTCAAGGAATACCGCGACAAGATGTGGTTCGATAAGAATTAGACGGGCCGAAGTGGCGGAACTGGCATACGCGCTGCGTTCAGGGCGCAGTGACCGTAAGGTCTTGAGAGTTCAAATCTCTCCTTCGGCACCATTTGATCCAACCTGAATGAAAGGAGGCATGGAGATGGCGATAGCGGCGAAGTTAAAGAAATACCTGGACTCGAACAAGGTCAAATACAAGGCGCTAAAGCACAAACTCGCCTACACCGCCCAGGAGATAGCGGCCGCGCAGGAAGTGCCGGGTAAACAGGTCGTAAAATCGGTGCTGGTAAAAGCCGGCGACAGGTTCGTCCTCGCTGTCCTGCCCGCGATACACCTCATCGACGCGAAGAAGCTCAAGGCCGTCCTGAAGTGCAAGTCCATAAAGATCGCCACTGAAAAGGATATCAAGAAGGTCATCCCGGATTACAAGCCCGGCTCGATGCCGCCGTTCGGGAACCTCTTCGGCCTCGAGACCTGCGCCGACAAGATGCTTAAGGAAGATGTGGAGATCGTATTCAACGGCGGGACTCACACCGATACGGTGAAGATGAAATACGCGGATTTTGAAAAACTGGCGAAACCGAAGGTCTCGGATTTCGGCAAACACGTATAACAACCTCGACTTTTTCAAAACCCCAGATTCCTGTCCAAGCTCCTGTAATTTATCGCCTCGGAGATATGTTCTGCAGATATCGTCTCTGTTCCCGCGAGGTCGGCTACCGTCCTCGCGATCTTGAGCACCTTATCATAGCCCCTCGCGCTCAGGCCTAGCTCCAGGATCGCCAGCTTCAAAAGTTCCGCCGCTTCTTTATCTATTCGGCAGAATTGCTCGAGGTGTTTCGGGGAGAGATGGGCGTTACAGAATATATTCAGCCCTTTATACCTTTCCCCCTGCATCTTCCTCGCCTTATCCACCCTCTCTTTTATATCCGCCGAACTCTCGCCCCTGCTCTTATTGGAGAGCTCCTTATATCTCAATGACGGGACCTCGAGATGTATATCTATCCTGTCCAATAGCGGGCCCGAGACCTTAGAAAGGTAACGTTGGATCGCCGGCGGCGCAGTGGCATTCCTTCTTCGGGTCGGTAAAATATCCGCACGGGCACGGGTTCATCGCGGCGACGAGCATGAATTTGGCCGGGTAACTGAAATTATACGCGGCCCTCGAAACGGTGATCGTCCCTCCTTCAAGCGGCTGGCGCAAAGCCTCCAAAGCGTCGCGATGGAATTCCGGGAGCTCGTCCAAAAATAGCACGCCGTTATGCGCGAGGCTTATCTCCCCGGGCTTTAAAACCTTGCCTCCCCCGACAAGGCCGGCATATGAGACCGTATGGTGCGGCATGCGGAACGGGCGCCGCGAGACCAGGAAGTTCCTGCTGTCGAGCAGCCCCGAGACGCTGTGGATCTTTGTCGTCTCGAGCATCTCCCCGAAGGATAGCCCCGGCAATATGGTTACCAGCCGCTGGGCGAGCATCGTCTTGCCGGAGCCGGGCGGGCCGATCATAAGGACGTTGTGGCCGCCGGCGGCCGCGACCTCGAGGCCGCGCTTTACGTGCCATTGCCCTTTTACGTCGCTGAAATCTATATCAGAACCGCCGGACGGCTTCGGCGCCCCGGCAAGATCGACTTTCAACGGTTCGATCTTCGCGTTGCCCTTCAGGAAATTCACCACTTCGCCGAGGTCCTTCGCCGAAAAGACCGAGATCCCGCTGACGATGGCCGCCTCCCTGGCGTTTTCCGACGGCAGGATAAAATCATTCCCCCCGTTCTCCGAAATACCTATCGCGATAGGCAGGGCGCCGTTTATCGGCCTCAGCCCGCCGTCAAGCGATAGCTCCCCGCAAAATACTTTTCCGTCCACATGGCCCTGCTCCAGGTCCCCGGCGGAGACGAGCAAGCCCAACGCTATGGCCAGGTCAAAAGAAGCCCCTTCTTTCCGCAGATCCGCCGGCGCCAGGTTTATCGTTATCTTTTTCGGATGCAATTTAAAACCGGAATTTTTTATCGCCGAGACGACCCTGTCCCTGCTTTCCCTGACCGCGGTATCCGGGAGGCCGACTATCGTAAAACCCGGCAGGCCTCCGCTGGTATCCACCTCTACATCAACTTTCTTCGCTTCTATCCCCAGCACTGTCCTGCTTTCTATTTTCGCAAGCATTTTAGCTCCAGAATGCGTCCTTTATGATTTCAGTATCCTTTATGTTGCCCTTTTTGTCGAAGATCACCGAAACACAATCAAATCTTGAATCATGGTCCAAAAGACCATATTTCATCTGAAAAACGGTCGCGACCCGCCTTATATGCTGTCTCTTGGTATGGTTTATCGTCTCGTACGGAAGCCCGTACCCGTCATCCGACCTGGAGCGGACCTCAATAAATACGAGCGTTCCCCGGTCCATCGCGATTATATCTATCTCCCCGAACCTGCAGCGGAACTTCCGCGCGATTATGCTGTAGCCTCTTAAGGCGAGGGACCTCGCCGCGTGCGTCTCGCCGAGGTCCCCCAATTCCTTATTCCCCACTTCCAAAGGCTTCCATCACGACCTTATCGATCTCTTTCTTGGCTTCGTCATTTAACGGGTAGGCCGTAGGGTACCATTTGCCGTCGTTACCGGCCTGCTGGGGGCCGGATACGAATAATCCGTTCTTACCCTCCACCACCCGGAACCCCTTCACCAGGAACTCCTCGCCGATGGCGACGTCCGCGAACGCCTTGAGCGAGCCTTCTCCGTCGAACCTGTACAGCCTCTTTACGCTGAAATTGAGCATCTGCATGCCCTCCTTTCAGCTATATAGACGTAAGTTTTGGGCAAATTCTTTCAATTATTTTTGAAATATTTTCGGAAGGCGGGAAAAGAAGTTACGCTAGAACCTGCAATAAAGTCCCAGGGAGGTGATGGAGCCGGAGTATTTCTGGGTAGGGTTATTAGAGAGGTTTTGCCTGTATGAATAGCTGAGGCCTAAAGTCGCATTCTTGTAAATGTCGTAAAAAAGCGACGCGGATGAAACCCAGGTCCTGTCTTTCTCCGCTTGAGTAGCGTCTCCCGGGATAGTCCTGCCCGAATAATTCCTGAATTGCCTGTAATATGAAAAAGAGGCGCTCATCTTGCCGGTCAGGAGGTATATCATCGAAGATCCGAGCCTCAGGGATTGATAATCGTAATAATCGAGGAAATTGTCGTTGGAGTCGTTGTAGTAATATTCGCCGAAGACCTTGAACATCGTCTTTTTCAAATAGACACCCAGGTCGTAATAGACGGTGTTCCTGCTGTCCTGCCTCTTACGGTCGGATATCATGCCCGAGGCGTCGAGCGTCCTCATGTCGGAATAATGCCTGTAGAAATACTCGTAATTGAACGAATGGAAGAAATTATTCGGCAGCTTCTGTTTCAGCACCAGCCCGACCTTGTCGCCGAGGTAATTGCCGTCGGCGTTCGCCTGGTATTCGACCAATTCGACGTCATTGTAGGCCGTAAGCGTCATGCCGCCCGGGAGTTTCCCGTCGAAACCGAATTTTAAGTCCACGTCCGTAAGGTTGGCGTCGGTCTCCTTCCAGTAAGTTATGTTATGCGCCGATATCCCGCCGGTGACATCCCACCTGCCGCTTAACGGATATGAGACGCCGGCGTCGACGATGGCCTCTGAAAATGTGTCCTGGGCCCTGCGCGGGTCAAGGAAGACGTTATTATCGTATCCCTGGATCGCCGCGGCCAACAATTTCGTCCGGTATCTCTGCCCTTCTTTTACGGCCTCAACCTTCTTGTAGGCCTTCTCCTCTGACTTTCCGAGGTATTTTTCGGTCGTCTGTTCTTCTTTTATGTCAGCCGCGTTTACAGGAAAAGAGAATATCAATACTATAAACAGCGCGAAAAGAAACAGTGACAATTTATTCATTATCTCCCTATGCGGCATTACGGATATGTTAATAATGCGGGCCTCCGACTTGACCGCCGCCTCCTCTTCCAACCGTCCCCTCCTGCCGGATCCTGTCGTTTATTATATTTTTGTCTTCCGTTTCCCGGAGGTCCTGCTTAAAATCGTCCCGTTTTTCGGTCGCCGCTTCTATCGCCTGGATATCATTAAATTCGCCGGACCTGTCTATTTCTTTTTCGCCGCCGGCCTGCAGGCGGTCGTTCAGGTCGTCGCGCCATGAGTTCCAATCCTGTTTGTCCCTATCCGCCAGCTCAATGAGTTCGCCGGGCGCCTGGAACCTGTCTATCATCACCTCCCACCCTTCCCTGACCAGGATCTCTTTTATTAATTTACCGTCCTGGTCGTAAGCCTGGACGAATATCTCATCCTCAAAGGCCTTGACGTTATCCCTTTTTTCGGAAGCGGAGACATCCCATCCGCTTCCCCTTGCCCCGGCGATGATGGTGGGTGTTTTTATCTCAAAGGAAGTCCCTTTATCAAGCTTTTTGACCAGCGAACGTATCCTGCCCTGGGGCAGCTCTATCTGTTTAAGCATCCTTCCGCGCAGGACAAGCGTCGAGCTCTCCTCAAGCCTGACCAGGTTCTTGTTCTCGCTATCAAAAGAGATCTCTATGGCCGCGCCCTTTCCTGTCTTGGCGGTATCGCCGTCGGCTAGAAGCATGCCTTTTTTCGCGGAGATCCATTCGGCCTTGCCGGCCCTCTGGACTTTCGCGTCGCCTTTGGCGAAGATCACCCTCGCTTCCCTTTCCAGCTCCTTGGCGCAAAGGGACAAGGGGCTAAAGAACAGGAAACCGAACAACAAAAAATATACCGGAAATTTAAGCCTCATATCCTTCCTCTTCTGTTATTACTTCTTGGGACCGGACTTTGGCGGGACTTCCTTGCCTTTCATGAGAAGCTTCCAGGGATTCCGCTTCACTTCGTCGCTGAATTCCTTTAAGTTCTCGGAAGAGTCCTTGAGGTTCGCGGATGAATCCTTGAGATTCATTATCGTAGCCCTGATATCGTCCTTATTCTCTACGAGGACGGTGTCGGCATCGCCCATAAGTTTCTGCAAATCCTGCACCGCGGAATCCACTTTAGCTATGAGCTCTTCCATAACGAACGGGTCTACCCCTGTCAATGTCTTGCCTTTTTCGACGACTGGCGAACCTTTTTTCCCGCCGGTTATCTCGATGTATTTCTCCCCTATCAGCCCGGTCGTGCTTATCATTATCTTTGAATCTTCCCTGACCCTGGTCCCGTCGTTAAGGGTGAGCTGGACAAGCACTTTGGTCTCATCATTATCATAGATATGCGCGACCTTCTTCACCTCTCCTACGTTGACGCCCGCCAGTTTTACCGGCGCCTTGTCTTCGAGGCCGTTTACGTAACTGAACATGACATTAAGGTCGTAGCCCCCGATAACCTTCTTCCCGCCCCCCATCATCGCGGAGATATACATAAACACCAATACCGCGGCTACGACGACTATCCCGGTCTTTATCTCGTTATTGAATTTAGCCATGTCATTGCTCCTTTTTATGGTGAGCCAAGCGAACCATTATTTTGTCAATTCCTCGAGGTATCCCTCATCCGGCGCGAAGAACCGCATCGGGCCTTCTATGGTCCCGTTTATGAACTGCTGTATATATTCGTTCTTGGAATTCCTTATCTCGTCTTTAGTCCCTATCTGCAGGACCTTGCCTTTATATAACATCACTATCCTGTCGGCTATCCTAAAGACGGAATTCATGTCATGGGTGACCACGACCGAAGTGATCGACAGCGCGCCGGCGAGGTCGACTATCAGTTTATCGACGACCGCGGTCACGACAGGGTCGAGGCCGGCCGACGGCTCGTCATAGAAGATTATCTCCGGGTCGAGGGCCACAGCGCGGGCGAGTCCGACGCGCTTCCTCATGCCTCCTGAAAGCTGCGACGGCATAAGATGGCCGAAGCCGCGGAGGCCTACCTGGTTGAGCTTCATCTTTACCATGATCTTTATGATGTGCTCGTCGAGCTTGGTGTGCTCCCTGAGCGGGAGCGCGATGTTCTCCTCGACGGTAAGCGAATCGAACAGAGCGGCCGACTGAAAGAGCATGCCGAAGCGTTTTTTCAGCCGATCCATCTGGCTTTCCTTCAGGCGGGTAATATCCTCCCCGAAGAGATGGATCTTCCCGGCATCGGGTCTTAACTGCCCTATTATATGGCGCAAGAGGGTTGATTTCCCGCAGCCGGACCCGCCTACGATGACGATCGTTTCGCCCTTATAAACCTCGAGATTTATGTTCTCCAGGACGCGGCGCCCGTCGAACGCTTTCACGAGGTTCTCTATCTTTATGACAGTTTCCATATTATCCGCCGTTTTACACGTTCGCGAAATAGAATATACCGGTCAATATTGCGTCAGCCAGTATTATGAGTATAAAACTTATAACGACGCTAAGGGTGGTAGAGCGCCCGACGCCCTCGGCGCCGCCTTTCGTATTAAGGCCCTGATAGCATCCGATCATCGATATGATTACGGCGAAGACGACGCTCTTTAAAAGGCCGGTCATCACATCCTTCGCCACGAGGAATTCAAAATTTGTCTTTATATAAAGGCCCGGGCTTATCTTGAGGTTATAGACGCCGACCAGATACCCTCCGAACATCCCTACCAGGTCTCCCATTATCGTAAGGGCGGGAAGCATGATGAGGAGGGCTAAAAATCTCGGCACGACCAAAAACCTTACCGGGTTGAGGGCCATCGTCTCGAGCGCCTCTATCTGCTCGGTTACTTTCATGGTGCCTAGTTCCGCCGCTATCGCGGAACCGACTCTCCCTGCGACCACGAGCGCTATCAGCACCGGCCCCATCTCACGGCACATCGAGACGCTGATAAGGGCCGCCACGAACCTCACCGCGCCGAGCTTATCCAGCTGGTACGCGCCCTGCATCGCGAGGACTATTCCTATGAACAACGTGACAAAAAATACTATCAGGATGGACTGTACGCCTGCGAAGACCATCTGTTGGAAGATGTACCGCCTTCCGATAAATTTGCCTATAAAAGGCGCGAATAACAGCCAGTATAGGGTATTAAAAAACAACGCGAACACGTCCCATATCGCCGTGCCCGCGCTCAGGGTAGCCCTGCCTATAGCTTGCAAAATGTTCATAGAGCCTTCATCCTCTTTAAGCGGACTTTAAGGCATCCTCTTCTGTGGCGTATATCTCGAAAAGTTTCTCTAATTTTGTTATTTCAAACAGGCTCTTCACCTTAGGGGTGAGGCTGGCGAGCTTAAGCTTGCCGCCTATGCTCTTTATCTTCTGGTGCGCCTCGACGAGCGTTGCCAGTCCGGACGAGTCGACATAAGCCACTCCGGCTAGGTTTATGACGGCTTTCTGCGCCTTCGAATCCAGGACCTTAATAAAGGCCTTCCTGAAATCCGGGGATGAGGTGAAATTTATCTCGCCCTCCACTTCCAGCACGACCGCGTCTCCGACCTTCCTATCTTTTACTACCATGGGCTTTACCTCCGCTTATAAATTTTATCATCTTTATCTCGTTTCCGCTATCATTATATATGACCTCATCCATGAGGTTATTTATCAAAAAGATGCCGCGGCCGCCGTGCTTGAGTATATTCGCGTCGGAGCGCGGGTCAGGCGTGGCCTTGTAATCGAAACCTGCGCCCTGGTCGCGGACGGTTATCTCGAGCTTCCCCCCGGAAAACGCGTAGCTGATAACGACCGGCAGCCTGTCGTCAAGCTTGTTGCCGTATTTTATGGCGTTTATGACCGCCTCTTCCAGGCAAAGCCTTATGTCGAAGAGCGTCTCCTTGTCCAGCTTGAGTTCCCTGAGCGCGCGGATCAGTTTGGCTGAGGCGAGTTTTATATATTTAGGATCGCTCGGTATCTCGAAGACGAGATCTTTCATTCCGTTGAGAACGCTCCTATCTTCCTGTATTTTTCGTATCTGGCTTCTATGAGAGCAGCCGGCGCCAGTGCCGAAAGGTCTTTAAGGTATCTTTTTACGGCTTCTTTTATCGCGGCCGCTGTCATGGCCGGGTCGCGGTGGGCGCCGCCCAGAGGTTCGTGCACTATTTCATCGATAAGCCCGAGCCCCAAAAGGTCCTGCGCGGTCAATTTTAAGGCCTTCGCCGCGTCCGGGGCCCTTGCCCTGTCCTTCCAGAGTATTGCGGCGCAGCCTTCGGGCGAGATCACGGAATAATACGCGTTCTCGAGGACGCATATCCTGTCACCCACGCCTATTCCCAACGCGCCGCCTGAACCGCCCTCGCCGATGATGAAACATATGATCGGCACCTTTATGCGCGCCATCTCCATGAGGTTCAAAGCTATCGCCTCGGCTTGTCCCCTCTCTTCCGCGCCGATGCCGGGATAAGCGCCGGGCGTGTCTATGAAGACTATCACGGGCAGCTTGAACTTCTCGCCCAGCTTCATCACCCTCATCGCCTTCCTGTACCCTTCCGGATGCGCGGAGCCGAAGTTCCTCATCAGGTTCTCTTTGGTGTCACGGCCCTTCTGGTGGCCCATGACGATGACCTTCTGCCCGTCTATCTTCGCAAAGCCGCATATCAGGGCCTTGTCATCGCCGAAGACCCTGTCCCCGTGTATCTCGGAAAAATCGGTCATGATAAGCCCTACGTAATCTAAAGTATAAGGCCTTTTGGGATGGCGGGCGATCTGGACCCTCTGCCAGGGAGTGAGCCCTTCGAAGACCTCTTTTTTTACCTTGTCGAGCTTGTCCTCGAGTTTCTTTATCTCCGTGGAGAGGTCTATGTTCTCCGAGGAGGTGAATTTCTTGAGCTCTTCGATCTTGCGCTCAAGCTCAAGTATGGGTTTTTCGAAATCCAGGCCGATTCCGTTCATATGGGCTCTTTAGTCGACTATCGTGACTTCTGTGCCTTCCGGCAATATACCGTAAAGTTCCTCGACTTCGCTGTTAAGCATCCTTACGCAGCCGGCCGTCGCCTGTTTTCCGAGGGAGGACGGGTCGGTCGTGCCGTGGATACCGTATCCTTCCTTGGAAATGCCCATCCAGCGCGTCCCCAGTATATTCTCCGGGCTTCCCGGAGGGACGGCCGCGCCCGTCTTATACCAGACCGGGTCGACCAGTTTCGTCGTTATCTTGAAAGTGCCTACGGGCGTGCAGTTGTTCAGGCCGGTGGCAACCTTGTAAGTCTTCATTACGTTATCGTTCTGCTTGAGCATGAGTATATTCTGCGATTTATCGACGACGACGCTGAATTTCGAGGTCACTACTTTTAATTTCTGCCCCAGCCTTATGTTATCGCCGGTAAGGTTATTGGATTTCTTGATGAGGTCGACGGTCGTACCGAAGACCTTCGCTATCTTGCCCAGCGTATCTCCGGCCTGGACCGTGTATTCCCTGCTGTCGCTGTCCACGATCGGCGAGAAGAGTATCTTCATGCTGAGCTCTTCCGCTTTCGGTTTCGCAACTTTTACTATCGCCGGGTCCGGATACTCCTCATATGCTTTTTTGTAGGCATCCCTCGCCTCCGGGATCTTATTATCCTTCTCATAGAGCGCGGCCTGCGATAGCAACGCCTCGCCCTCTTTAGGTGCGAACTGGATCTTGGGCAGGAATATTACTAGTAATCCTATCACTACTACCGCGATCACTACCGCGGGCAAAAAAGCTTTTATCTTCATGTTACTGCGTCTCCCTTTCTAAAGCATTATGATTGCGGCGATCACTATCCCTATCAACGAACCTACAAATACTTCAAAAGGCGTGTGCCCGATGAGTTCCTTGAGCCTGCTTTCCTGTATCTTCCGGCGCCAGTAGATGTCATCCATTATCTTGTTCAGGATCTCGGCCTGCTGGCCTGTGGCGCGCCTGACACCCTGCGCATCGAAGGCGATGACAACAGCAAAGACCAGAGCGGCGACAAAAAGCGCCGAATCGAATCCCTGCTGGATGCCGACGGCGGTAGCCAGGGCCATCACGCCTGAAGAGTGGGCGCTGGGCATGCCGCCGGTGCTCACCACCCAGCGGAAGTTAAATTTCCTCTCCCTGATGCTGTTTATGACTATCTTGATGGTTTGGGCGGTCACCCAGCCAAGGAGCGTGGCCCAAAAGACCTTGTTCTGGAAGACCAGGAAGACTGAGTTATTCATATCTGGTGTCTATTATACTATATTTTTGCCGGGCTTGATAATAAAAAATCACGACTTTATGAGCGAGAGCGTCTCGGACCGCGTCTTCTCGTTCGAACGGAATACGCCCCTCACCGCGCTCGTGACCGTCGATATCCCGGGCTTCTTCAAACCCCTCATCGACATGCAGAGATGCTCGGCCTCTATCACGACCATGCATCCGCGGGGCTTGAGCTCGCGCATTATGACCTCGGCGATCTGGGTCGTAAGCCTTTCCTGGACCTGCGGCCTCTTGGCGAGTATATCTACCGCCCTGCCCAGCTTGCTTAAGCCAGTCACCCTGCCCTCTTTTGGGATATAGGCGATATGGGCCCTCCCGAGGAACGGCAACAGGTGGTGTTCGCACACGGAATAAAGAGGAATATTCTTAAGGAGGATTATCTCCTCGTGTTTCTGGTCGAGGACGACCTCGAGTTCCTTGGCCGGGTCCTGGCTTATCCCGGCGAATATCTCCCCGTACATCTCCGCTACCCTGCGCGGGGTCTCCTGCAGGTCTTTGCGTTTAGGGTTCTCTCCGACCGCCTCGAGTATCATAGTCACGGCCTTGATTATCTTCTTCTTGTCGATCTCTCTCACTTGATTTTTCCTTTCTATCCTATTTCCCGATACAAAATTGCGAGAATACCTTATCGAGTATATCGTCGGTCACGGTCTCTCCGACCATCTCGCCTATGCAATCTAGCGATTCCCTGAGCTCTATCGCTATCAATTCGGGCGAGAGTTTTCCATCTACCGCCTTGATCGCCTCCGTCAGCGATTCGTACGAGCGCCTCAGCGCGTCCTTCTGCCTGGCGTTCGTTATCACCGCGCCCTCGGCCGCGCGCACACCGCCTCCGAAGACTTTTTCAGCCATCTTCTCTTTAAGCCCGCCGATGCCTTCGCCTGACTTCGCGGATACTTCCGCGACCGTCTCGCCTTTAGCGACGGCGAACGTTAATTTCCTCGCAAGGTCGATCTTATTCAGGACTACTATCCTCTGCCGGCCTTTCGTATCCTCGAGCAATACCCTGTCCTCATCTGTAAGGCGGGAACTCGCGTCGAGGAGGAGCAGTACCAGGTCGGCGGCCTCGATATGCTCGCGGCTCCTCAGCACGCCCTCCCTTTCGACTATGTCCTCGGTAGGAGTGATGCCGGCCGTATCTGTCAGTTTGAAAGGGATCCCCAGGATATTGACGAATTCCTCGATGGTATCCCTTGTCGTGCCCGGTATATGGGTGACTATGGCCCGCTCTCTTCCGATGAGCGCGTTAAGCAGGCTTGATTTCCCGACATTCGGCTTGCCGCATATTACGCAAGAAATACCTTCCCTCAGGATAATGCCCCTGTCCGCCGTCTCCAGCAGCCGCGAGATCTCCAGTTTCACGGATCCCAGGCGTTCCGAGGTCTTCGCCCCGGATAATATCTCCATATCTTCATCTGGAAAATCTATTGAAGCCTCGACCTCCGCAGATATTGAAATAAGTTCATCCCTTATCTTGTTAAGGCTGGATGAGAGCCTGCCGTCGAGCTGGCCCAGCGCCGCCCTTAGCGAGGCGTCGGTCTTTGCCCTTATTATATCGAGGACAGCCTCGGCCTGCGTAAGGTCAAGCCTGCCGTTGATAAAAGCGCGCTTTGTGAACTCGCCGGGTTCGGCGAGCCGCGCCCCGTTCTCCAATACAAGCCCCAGCGCCTTTTTTAACGGTATTACGCCGCCGTGGCAGCTTATCTCTACGACCTCTTCCTTTGTGTAGCTTTTCGGGGCCCTCATTACGGTCAACAGGGCCTCATCTACAACCACGCCCTTATCATGGACATGGCCGAAATGCGAAGTGAATGAACGGAAGCTCGACGGGAGTTTCCCTTTTTTAGAGCGGAATATCCTGTCGGCTATCTCGGCGGCGTCCTTCCCGCTCAGGCGCACTATGCCGATAGCGCATTCGCCCAAAGAGGTCGATATCGCCGCTATGGTATCTTCCGCGCCTATTTTAGACTGCTTTTTCATTTATTAAGCTCTTCTTTCCCAGATATTTTAAGGCCTCGCCGACCACGAATAACGAACCGGTAACTAGTATAAGGTCTTCCTGCCCCGCGTGGCGCCGCGCCAGTTCCACGGCTTCCCCCGCGTTGAATGTCGCGACCGACCTCTTCTCGTAATCCGGAAAATCCTTCCGTATCTTTTCCGGCGATACGGCTCGCGGCGAATCTGCCCTGGTAAAGAAGATCTCGTCGGCAAGCGGAAAAAGGTTGCGAGCCAGGCCTTTTATGTCTTTCCCGGAGGAGACGCCGAATACAAGATAAAGTTTTTTATAGGAGAAGATGCTTTTTACCGTCTCTTTGAGCGCCTGCGCCGACGCCTCGTTCTGCGCGCCGTCGAGTATTATCCACGGCGATTTTGAGACGACCTGGAGCCTCCCCGGCCAATTGACGTTCCTTATTCCGCCGGTTATATTATGCGAACATATCGTTATGCCGCGCGCCCTCAGGGATTCTATCAGCCCGATGGCGGCTGCGGCGTTCGCGGCCTGATGCCTCCCCAGGAGAGGAGTTGTCAGTAAAGCGTATTCGCCGTATAGGCCGCGGACATTGAAAGTTTGCTCCTCCGGGCTCGCCGTAAGCGGCTCGTAAGATATATCCTTGCCCACGAGGTAAAGTTTCGCTTTCCTGTCAGCGGCCGCCTTGCGTATGCAATTCAATACCGCCGGTTCCTGTTCGGCGGAGACGACGATGGAATTCTCTTTTATTATGCCGCACTTCTCCTTAGCGATCGCCTCAACGGTCTTTCCGAGCCTGTCCGTATGGTCGAGGCTTACCGGGGATATCCCTACAGCCAGGGGATCGAGCGTATTCGTGGCGTCGAGCCTGCCTCCCATCCCGACCTCTATCACGGCGATATCCGTTTTCTTTATGCTGAAGAAGAGGAAGGCCAGCGCCGTATAGACCTCGAAGAAGGAAGGCGGACCGAACCTGGATGATTTTGAAAAATTGTCGAGGAACTTCTTTATCCTCGCCACGAGGGCCGCGACCTCGGCCTCTTCGATATCCCTCTCCTTCGGGAAGGATATCCTTATGCGTTCCTTAAAATCCAGCAGATGCGGGGATGTGTACAGGCCGGCTTTTATCCCGCCCTCTTTCAATATCGAATATACGAAAGCGCAGGTCGAGCCCTTGCCCTTGGTCCCGGCTATGTGTATCGACCTGAAATTACGCTGGGGGTTCCCCAGCCCGTCGAGCAGTGCCCGCATCCTGTCCAATTTCATCACGGAGCGGTAATCGTATACGGGACGCTTCTCGTAATCTACGAATGAATCGAGGTATTTTAGCGCTTCCTGATAGGTCATATGAGGTTAATGCCTGAAATGCCTTACGCCGGTCGTCACCATCGCGATCCTGGCCTTATCCGCGGCCTTGACGGAATCCTCGTCTTTTATCGAGCCGCCCGGCTGTATTATAGCGGATATGCCCGCTTTTCCAGCCAATTGCACCGAATCCGGCTTCGGGAAGAACCCGTCGGTCGCGAGGCAGGAATCCTTGGCGCTCTTCCCCGCTTTCCTGATGGCTATTTTCGCCGAATCGACCCTGCTCGGCTGCCCGCCGCCTATGCCCACCGTCTTCTCCCCCTTAACGATGACTATAGCATTAGACCTGACGTGCTTAGCTACTTTCCATGCGAAAAGGAGTGATTTTATCTGGCTTTCCGAAGGGCTTTTCTTTGTCACAGTCTTCAGGTCTGACTTCCCGATCCCGAGCTCATCCTGCTCCTGCAGCAACATCCCGCCCTCGATCTTCTTTACGTCGCATGAATAGACGCCGCGTTCAGGCCCTTTTCCAATATCTTTATATTCGATTATCCGCACGTTCTTCTTCTCGGTCAGTATCTTAAGGGCGGCGGCCTCATAAGAGGGGGCGATCACGCATTCCAGGAACCCCGAATCCGATATCGCCTTCGCGGTCTTTACGTCGACCTTCCTGTTGAGGCCCACTATGCCGCCGAACGCCGAAAGGGTATCGCAGGCAAAGGCATCTTTATATGCCTGGTCGAGCCGCAGGGATGAAGCGACCCCGCAGGGAGAATTATGCTTGACGACGCACGCGGTGGGAGCCTCAAAATCCTTTACTATCTGGACCGCGGAGTGCAGGTCCAGGAAGTTATTGAACGAGAGTTCCTTGCCATGAAGCTGTTTCATATTCCCGAAACCGTAAGCCGGTTTTACCGCGTCTGCGTAGAAGGCGGCCTTCTGGTGCGGATTCTCGCCGTAACGCAGGCCCTGCGCCCTCTCGAAGACGAGATGGAGCAGGTCGGGGAATTTGTCCTTTGTCCGGCCCAAACGTCCGCTTAAAAAAGCGTATATCGCCGCGTCATACTTCGCCGTATGGCCGAATGCCTCTAACGCGAGCGCCTCGCGCGTGTCATCCGAAAGGGAACAATCGTTCTTCTGCAATTCCATCAGCACGCAGAGGTACCTGCCGGGATTGCATAAGACGGCGACATCATCGAAGTTCTTGGCGGCCGAGCGTATCATCGCCGGCCCGCCTATATCTATCATCTCTACGGCCGCATCGAGCTTGACCCTGGGATTCCTGACCGTGTCCTCGAACGGGTAGAGGTTCACGACGACCATGTCGATCAGGCCTATTTTGTGCTTCCTGGCCTGGGACATGTGTTCTTTGTCGCCGCGTCGCGCGAGTATCCCGCCGTGGATCTTGGGGTGGAGGGTCTTCACGCGCCCGCTCAGCATCTCGGGAGAACCCGTCACGTCCGAGATGGCGCGGATCTTTATCCTGTTCTCTTTCAGGACCTTCGCGGTCCCGCCTGTCGAGATGATCTCCACGCCTAGCTTCTCGAGTCCCCTGGCGAAATCGACAATGCCCTTCTTGTCGGAAACGCTGATAAGCGCCCTCTTTATCCTAGTCATTTATCGCTCCTGTTTTGGGATACTTCTAGGTAGGCTAATATTTTAGCAGGTTTAGTTCCTGCCTGTAAAGCTGGATTTCGCGGCGGAGGGAGGTTATCTCTTCTTCGAGAGGCGCCAGTTCCTGCTTCGCCTTCTCTACATTGTTCTGCAATTCGGCTTGTTCCTGCGTCGAGAGGCTTAATTTCTTATTATCGAGGAGGCCCTTCTGGTTCTTTATAGAACTCCTGATGGACGATGCCCGCGCTTCCTTGCCGGCCAGTTTCACCTTCAGCTCTTCGGCCTTGCTGTTTATCTTCTGCCTCTCGGGGTCAAGGTTGGCGTTAAGGTCGTGGGTCTTCGCGTAAAGGTCCTTCCTCGCGGCCTTGAGTTCCTCTTCAAGTTCCATTATCTTCGAGTTTATCTCGCCCTGTTTCGCGCGGAATTCGCCGTTCATTGTCTCTATCCGGGAATCTATCTGGGCCTTTTTATCGAGGACAGCCTTGAAAGAGGGGTCGAACTCGAGCAGCGCGGCCTTTATCTCTTCGGGTTTCTGCTGGGGCCCGCAGCCCAGGAATAATAACGGCAAGGTGGCCGCCGCGGCGATCGATATGAAGAGTCTTTTCGCGCCCATGCTTATCATCATGCGGCGGCTGGTTTCGTCTCGGCCGTCTTTACGTCCTTCTTGCCCTGAGCCGAGGCGTAGGTCTTCGCGGGTTTTCCCTGATGGTTGACCCTTACCACTTCGCCTTCCTCGACAGGCTCATGATAGGTGAATATCTGTCCGGCGAAATTCCTTAAGGTAAAGGAGCCCTTTGCCTGCGATATGACGTAGTTCGGCGCCACGGGTATCTTTCCGCCCCCGCCGGGCGCGTCGACGACATACGTCGGGACCGCGTAGCCCGATGTATGGCCGCGCATCTTCTCCATTATATTTATCCCGGTCGCTATCGGCGTCCTGAAGTGGCTAATGCCTTTCGCCGGATCGCACTGGTAAATATAATAAGGCCGCACCCTGGCTTTAAGGAGCTCGTGCATGAGCCTGCGCATCGTAGACGGCCTGTCGTTTACGCCTTTTAACAGCACCGTCTGGCTCCCGAGCGGCACGCCCGCGTCCGCCAGCATATCGCACGCCTTCCTGCAGCGTTTTGTCAGTTCCTTCGGATGGTTGAAATGGAGCGATATCCATACCGGGGAATATTTCTTAAGCATCGATACCAGGCTCTCGGTCACCCTCATCGGGACCGTGACCGGCATCCTCGTCCCGATGCGGACGAATTCGACGCTCGGGATATCCTTCAAATTCTTAATGATATCATCCAGCGTCTCGTCCGGCAGCATGAGCGGGTCTCCGCCGGAGATCAGGACGTCGCGTATCCTGCGGTTGGACCTTATATATTCATACGCCTTCTCGAAATTCTGCGGGCTTGTCAGGTGCGCCTCCGACCCGACGATCCTCCTCCTCGTGCAATGGCGGCAATACATCGCGCATTTCTCCGTCGCCAACAGGAGCACCCTGTCCGGATACCTGTGGACGAGCCCGGGGACAGGCGAGTCCTTGTCCTCCCCGCACGGGTCTTCCATATCAAAAGCCGAGACATCGAACTCCTCGGCCGTCGGTATCGCCTGCTTCCTGATGGGGCAGGTCGGCCTCATCTCGTCTATAAGCGAAAGCCAATACGGCGTTATCGCCATCAGGAGACGGCCCTTCGACCTTTTGACCCCGATCTCTTCGGACGGGGTGAGCTTGATGACCTCTTTCAGGCCGTCATAGGTCATTATCCTGTTCTTTATCTGCCAATGCCAATCCTCCCAGTCGCTTTCAGGCACGTCCTTCCAGTGTTCTGCCAAGGAATTAGAGGCGTTTATCAACGTGAACTCCTTTCTTGTAGGGCCAGCTTCTTGTTTTTGTTGTGTCTTTCGAGGGCGACTTCAAGTATCCTGTTCATCAGGTCCGGATAATTGAGTCCGGCGCATTTCGCTATATAAGGGAAATTAGAATCTACCGGGTCCAGCCCCGGCAGCGGGTTCACTTCCAGGACATACGGGACGCCTTCTTTCCCGAGCATTATATCGACGCGGGAAAGGTCGACACAGCCTATGGCGCGGAACGCCTTGAGGGCGGTCTCTTTTACCGTCTTAGCCTCGGCCGCGCTCAAACGCGCCGGGCAATGCCAGTTCGGGGTCAATCCCTTACTCTCCTCCACTTCCTTCTCGAACTCCTTGACCTTCCATGTATAAAAAAATTCGCCCGAGGCCTTGCAGTTCGAGAAATCTATCTCGAGTATCGGCATCGCGGCGGCCGGATAATTGCCGAGTATACCGACGGTCAGCTCTTTACCGTCGATGAATTCCTCGACGAGCGTCTCCTGTTGGTAGACGCGCGCGGTCCTCTCGACCTCGCGGATGAGCTCTGTCTTATTCCGGACGACGCTGGCCATAGTTATTCCCTTGCCCGAGCCCTCGCTGTTAGGTTTCGCTATAAGCGGATACTTAAGCCCTTCATCGGAGGCGGACGCCGGATCCGTCACAAGCCTGTATTTCGGCGTCGGTATCCCCGCCTGCTCGAAAAGTTTTTTCGTAAGCGTCTTGTTCAGCGAGACGCTTAAAGCCATGACTCCCGAACCCGTATACGGGATCCCGAGAAAATCGAGTATCGCCGGCACCTGCGATTCCCTCGATTCGCCGTTAAGCCCTTCGGCTATATTGAATACCATGTCTACTTTATTGTTCTGGAACCAGTTCAGCAGCCCCTTGTCCGCCTCGACCAGGAATACTTCATTGCCGCCGGAACGAAGTCCGCTTGCTATCGCCTCGATCGTCTCCTTGCTGTCAAATTCAGAATAATAATCATCGGGAAGGCCGGTATTGCCGGTCTTCCTCTTCAGGTTATATGTAAGGGCTACCTTAAGTCCCATCTTATCTCATCCCGTACCTTTCCAGCGCGTGATCGAGTATCCTGTTTATTATGTTGTTGTATGATATCTTCATGTTCCTCGCCACTGTCATGAAGACATCCTCGGTAGAGAGCGACGGCAGCGGGTTGATCTCGAGCACGAACGGGTTGCCGTTCTTGTCCACCCTTATATCTACCCTGCCGAAATCGCGGCATTCTACCGCCTTATAGGCCTTTAAAGCCACGGCCTTAAGCTTCTTGTCGAGGTCCCGGGTGATCTTTGCCGGGCATACATAGCTTAACGTGTCCGACTTTATCCTCGAGAAGGTGTAGCAGAGGTCGCCTAGGTTTGTCTTGCCGTCTATGCTGATCTGGACCGTCGGCAGCACCTCGGGGTTTTCGGTCCCTATGATAGGTACGGTGAATTCCGAGCCGGTAATAAATTTTTCGACGAGTGCCGGCTGTTTATAAGTCCGTATTACCCAACCCGCGCGCCTTTTGAGCTCGCGGACGTTCTTTACGATAGACTTATCGCTTATCCCCTTGCTCGAGCCTTCCTGCTTCGGCTTGACTATCAGGGGATAACCGATCCCAACGCCGTCTATATTCCTTATATCGGAGACCTCAAAGAACGCGGGCGTAGGCACACCTTCGGAGATGAGGATCTTCTTTGCCATTATCTTGTCGAGCGTCAGGCCCAGCGTAAGCCCGTCGCCCCCGACGAACGGGATTCCGGCCATCTCCAATATCACGGGCACCTCGGATTCTCTGTTCCGCCCGGTTATGCCCTCGGCTATATTAAAGACGATGTCGACATCGAGCTTTTTCAACCGGAGAAGGAGGTTGCGGACGTTACCGATCTTCACGACCTTATGGCCGCCGGATTCTATTGCGTCCTTTATGACTTCGATGGTATCGGGATGGTCAAACTCGGCATTGGCGTCTTCCGGATCGCCTTTCTTCAATACATAGTCGGGCTTGACGTCGTAGGTCAGCCCCACTATTTTACCCCGCGCCTTTGAGGTGCGGGGCTTGTGCCCCATTCCGCGTTTCACCGCAACATTTGCCATAATTTATCTTCCCGGGGTACAAAAAAAGAAGGGACTTCCCCGTTTAGAAGTCCCTTCTTTTAAAAACCTAGTTGAAATTATCCAACTTTTACTGCTCGTTCCTCCGGAATTATCTTTTCTTCCATTTGTCGACAATTTCCGACGTTATCTTGCCGGCAATATCCTTCGAGCCGAGGCCGAACGCCAGGCCCAAAGCTAATCCGGTCGCCGCCAATGCCACCACTACCACGGTGTCCAATATGAATGTCCTGACACCGAGCATCGGGAGGACCGTAAGTACCGTTATTACTATGATTATTATCTGCGCTATCGATCCGAGGTTCTTCGAAGTCGCTATCCCGGCGTTCGATGCCGTTGTCCTTACAATCGAACCTATCAAAGCGGCAAAGAAAAGACCCAGTACCAGAACGAAGATCGAAAGTACTACCCTACCGGCGTATTCAACCGCCTGATCGAGGAAACCGGACGTCTTGAGGCCCACTACGTTCAGTGTTATGATCACAAACACCAGAACCAGCAGCCAATAGATCACCATACCGATCAACTCTGACAGGGTATGTTTGATCTCGCCTTTGGCGAGTATGCTCGCGATACCTGCCTTTTCAGATAAGACATCAAAGCGGGCGACCTTAAGTACCTGAACAACAGCCTTCTCGACGATCTTCGTGATGATCAGGAAGATAACGAGAAGTATCAATCCGCCTACGAGAAGTATCAGGTAATTCGCCAAATTCGACCATACCTGGCTCCAGGTGGTGACGATCAAATTCAATGTCGTCTGCCCTTGACCCATCTTACCCCTCCTTTCAGGTTTTAATTCCCTAAAATGATTCCC
Source organism: Candidatus Omnitrophota bacterium (assembly GCA_041653595.1). NCBI lineage: Bacteria > Pseudomonadati > Candidatus Omnitrophota > Candidatus Omnitrophota bacterium. The sequence continues at coordinate 71,372 of JBAZFB010000001.1, forward strand.
TGTTTGATTTAATATTAACATAAAGAAAATAATTGTCAAGCACTTTTTCCAGGTTTAGCAATAAATTTCTATTCCGCGGCCGCGGCATTATGATATAATCATAAAAATTAAACGGAGATGAAGATGAAAAGACTTTTTGATCTCAAAGCGTGGATTTTAGTTTCTATTATCCTGATTTTCTGCAATATCGCGGCTTTTGCGGCCGGTAACAAGAAGGTTGCGCAGCTTTTGGGGCAGGCGACACAGTTTTTAAGCGCCGGCGACTACGATAAGGCGATAAAAACATGCGATGACATCCTCGGAGTGGACCGGAATTGCCCGGCCGCCTATTATCTCCGCGGATTCGCCAACCGTTACAAGAAGGAATACGTGATCGCTATCGTGGATTTCACGCGCGCGGTGCAGCTCAACCCTAAATATGCGGCCGCCTATTACGGCCGCGCGCTCTCATACGCATATACGGGGGATTACGGTAACGCGCTGGCGGACCTTGACGCGGCGATCGCCATAGATCCCCGTTATACCGACGCGTATATAAACCGCGCGAGGGTCTATTATGAGATAGACGAATACGACAAGGCGTGGGACGACGTGCATAAGGCGGAATCCCTCGGCGTATCCGAGGACATACTATACAAGAGCTTCATCAAGAAGCTGAAGGAAGTTTCGGGAAGGAACCGATAGCGGCGGGCGGGATCCAAGCCCGTCTTTTTTACTTTTAGGTCTTTTTCCTGTTGGGGAATAACACCAGTATAACAAACCCGAAGATGCTTAAAAGCCCGAGTAATCCCCAGGCGCCTTTGTAGCCTTTGCCTTTCGCGTAATTCCACAGGCCCCATATCAGCAGCAGGAATCCGCCGTAGATAAGGATAGCCGCGCACCAGAGGACTATCCCGATATGGACATAATAACTTGCCAAAAACCCGATTATCTGCGCCAGTATCCCGAACCCAACTCCGATATTCGTCTTTGTCCTGTACTCCCCTATCATGCTTTCCCCCTCCCGTGCCTTAAATAATGATATAAGTATTCCTGCGCGTATCCGGCGTAGGCGCCGAAACGTTCCCGCGCGAACTCCGCGGCTTTCTTAGGCGCCACGGTCTTCCCGTCAAAATATAACTCCTCGATGCCCCTCTTTATCCACACATCTACCGGAAAGGCCTCGTATTTCTTGAACGAAAAGAGCAAGACACAATCCGCGACCTTCCCGCCCACGCCCTTAAGCGACATCAGCCTTTCCTTCGCTTCCGTATAGTTTAAATCCTCGAGCGCATCCAAGTCAAACTTTTTCGAGGCGACCTTCTGCGCGGTATCCTTTATATACGCGGCCCTGAAACCGAGCCCCAATCCCTTGAGGGCTTTTATATCGGCCCCGGCGATACGCGCGGCCGGAGGAAAGGAATAAGCTTCCGTCCCGCCAAAGGCGAGCCTCTTGCCGAACCTTTTCGAAAGGCCTGCTATCATCTTTTTTATGCGCGGGATATTGGTATACGATGAAAGGATGAACGAGGCGAGGCACTCCCACCGGTCCTGGTTCAATATCCTGAGGCCGCGGTATTTCTTTATGGCCTTTTTGATGTGCGGGTCTGCGCCTATTTCCTTATATATGCGCGGCAGGTCCTCATTGAGCCCGAAATAATCGGCTATCTTATCCCTGTCTACGGGGGAACCGGCCTCTATGGCGAGAGCGCGGCCGTCAAACGCGACCTTGACAAGCGCTTTGCCTATCACGCCGGCGTAAAAATCACCGGACCTCTCCCACCGGAACGCCTGGCCGCATTCCAACGTATGTTCGAGGTTAAAATCAGAGACGGGTAAGCTTAATCTCATTTTACTTTAGGAAGGACTATCCCCTGTTGCGCCTGGTATTTTCCTTTTCTGTCCCTGTATGTGACTTCCGGCGCTTCGTCGCATTCGTAAAAGAGGAGCTGCGCGATGCCTTCTTCGGAATAGATCTTTGCGGGATGCGGCGTCGTATTGCTTACCGCCATGGTGAGGTAACCCTCCCAGGTCGGTTCGAGCGGGCTGATATTCACGATCACCCCGCAGCGGCAGTATGTGGACTTGCCGAAGCAGATGGCGATCACCCTCTCCGGCATCTTGAAGTATTCCAGCGAACGCGCGAGGACGAACGAGTTCGGCGGGATAATGCACTCTTTTCCCTTAAAGTCGACGAAAGAGTGCGGGTCGATATGCTTGGGGTCTATTACGGGATTTCCCGTGCCGACGAATACCTTGAATTCGTCATGGACCCTTATGTCGTAACCGAAGCTCGAGAGGCCGTAACTGATATGGCCCTCTGAGACCTGGTGGTCGATAAAAGGTTCGATCATCCCGGCCTCGAGGACCATCTTTTTGATCCAGCGATCAGGTTTTATCATTTAGCCGCACTTGGAATAGCCGCACGCCTTGCAGACCATGCAGCCTTCGACGTGCTGGAGCGCGCCGCCGCAATCCGGGCAGACACCTACGACGTTGCCGAGCTTGTTCTTCCCCTTCGCTTCGCTCAGGACTCCGCCCTTCACTTCGCTCAGGACACCGGCTTTCGCGGAAGGCAACTCTTCGGCCCTTACTTCAGGCGCGGACTGCGGAGCCGCGGCGACGTCCTGCGCTTTCTTGTTCAGCAGCCGTCTTTCTATGACCTTTGCCAAGGCATCGGCGCAGGAGAATATCCTGCCGCCCTTCTCCCACGACGGGTTTGGGCACCTGATGCCGTTGAGCTGCTCTATTATTGAATGGGTATCGAGGCCGCAGCGCAGCGCGAGCGATACGAGCCTGCCGATGGCTTCGAGTTGGCTCGAGGCGCATCCGCCGGCCTTGCCCATCTGCGTGAATACCTCGAACGGCATCCCGTTCTCGTCCTCATTTATCGTGATATAGAGGTTGCCGCAGCCCGTGAGTATCTTCGTGGTCGTGCCCCTTGTGACCTCGGGCCTCGGGCGGGGTGATGTGCGCGCCTTATCTTCGGCCTTCGCTGCCGGGGCCTCGTTCCCTTCGGCGTTCTCCGCGTCCGGTTTCTCTTTAGTGCGGGCGATATAAAGGACCTGCTCTTCGCGGCTGCCGTCGCGGTATATGGTCACGCCCTTGCATCCCATCTTATAAGCCAACAGGTATACCTCGTGCACATTGTCCGGCGTCGCGTTATGCGGGAAGTTGACCGTCTTCGAAACGGCGTTATCCGTATACTTCTGGAAAGCTGCCTGCATCCTGATATGCCAGATCGGCGTTATGTCGTGCGCCGTGACGAATACCCTCTTTATGTCGTCGGGGACCTCCTCTACGTCATGGAGCGTCCCTTTCTCGGCGATCTTCTGCATCAGCTCTTCGGAATAGAAACCGCGTTCCTTCGCGACGCCCTCGAATAACCTGTTGACCTCGACCAGTTTCGTCTTGTCCATCACCTCGCGGTAATAGGATATGGCGAAAACCGGTTCGATGCCGCTCGAGGTGTCGGCGAGTATGGAGAGCGTCCCGGTCGGGGCGATAGTGGTCAGCGTCGCGTTCCTCAGGCTCGGCCCGTCGGAATAAACGGAGCTCGAGAAGTTCGGGAACGGCCCGCGCCTTAACGCGAGCGCGTGCGCTTCCCTCCTCGATTCTTCCTGGATGAACGACATCACCTTCTCGGCCAATTCTATCGCTTCGTCGGAATTATAAGGGACCCCAAGCTTTATGAGCATCTCGGCGAATCCCATGACGCCGAGGCCGATCTTCCGGTTGGCCTTGGTCATCGTCTCGATCTGCGGGAGCGGGAACTTGTTCATATCGATCACGTTATCGAGGAAATGGATCGCGAGTTTCGTCGTCCGGCGCAGCTTCTCCCAGTCGAGCTGGGGAGAGGAGGCATCCATGTCCACCATCTTAGAAAGGTTTATCGAGCCGAGGTTGCAGCTCTCATAGGGGAGCAAGGGCTGCTCGCCGCACGGGTTCGTCGATTCGATCGCGCCGATCTTCGGCGTCGGGTTCGACTTGTTTATCCTGTCGATGAATATTATTCCCGGCTCGCCGTTCTTCCAGGCCCTCTTGACTATCATGTCGAATACTTCGCGGGCCTTCAGGTGCCCGAAGACTTTCTTGTTGTGCGGGGCGATGAGGTCGTATTCCTCGTCGCGCTCGACCCTCTTCATGAACTCTTCGGTGATCGCGACCGAGATGTTGAAATTCGTTATGTCCTTGTCCGTCTCTTTGCATTTTATGAAATCGAGGACATCCGGATGGTCGATGCGCAGTATGCCCATGTTCGCGCCGCGGCGTGTGCCGCCTTGTTTTACGGCGTGGGTGGCAGCGTCGAATACTTTCATGAAGGATACCGGGCCGCTCGCGATGCCGCCGGTCGTCTTTACCATCGAGTTGGCCGGGCGCAGCCTAGAGAAAGAGAACCCGGTGCCGCCGCCGGAACGATGGATGAGCGCCGTGTTCTTTATCGCCTCGAATATCGATTCCATGGAATCTTCCACCGGCAGGACGAAACACGCCGACAGCTGCTGCAGCTCGCGTCCGGCGTTCATCAGGGTCGGTGAATTAGGCAGGAAGTCCAGGTTGTATATTATAGAGTAAAACTCATCCTCAAGCTTTGCCACATTATAATCTGGATCATAATATGAGTCCGCTGAAGCTATGTTATGCGCTACGCGCCTGAAGAGCTCCTCCGGGGTCTCTATGACGCGGCCTTCCGAGTCCTTCCTGAGATAACGTTTTTCCAGGACTTTTTTGGAATTGGCTGATAAACCATTCTTGATACCTGTATCCCCCATAACCACGCCCTCCTTTCCAACCGCCAGTATAGTCAACCGCTAGTATCGTGTCAAGGAAAAAATACTACATATTGTGTTTCCCGTCGGCAAAAACCCCCTATTTTGTGTTTTCCACGTTATTTAGGGGGCTTTTGCTTCTACTTGCCCTTTTTGCGAAAAGAACTTCGCCCTTTTAGGGTAGGTTACTTCTTGGGTTTCTTTTTTCCGCAACCGCATGATCCGCACATTGCATTCTCTCCTCTGGTTCGCTTCGCTCACCATCCCTCGAACTATCCCGAACGCTGCCGAGGGATTTTTAGCCCTTACGTGTCCGGCTATAATTATACCATCTTTTTTCAATTCCGCAATAATATCTTTTCAGCGGCGCTTCTACTTTTTGGCTTTGCCCTGATTGGCGACGGCTTCCATCGCCTTCTTGACTTCTTCCGGGTCGCCGAGATAATAATGCTTTATCGGTTTCAGGTTATTGTCGAGTTCGTAGACAAGAGGCAGGCCTGTGGGTATATTAAGCCCGACGATATCCTGGTCCGATACGTTATCGAGGTATTTTACGAGCGCCCTTAAAGAGTTGCCGTGCGCGGCGATAATGACGTGTTTGCCGCTCTTTACTGCCGGCGCCATAGTCTCGTGCCAATAAGGAAGGAAGCGCGCGACCGTATCCTTGAGGCACTCGGTCAGCGGTATCTCGCTCGGTTTCAAATCTTTGTAGCGCGGGTCTTTCGCCGGGCTGCGGGGGTCATTTTTTTCTAATGCCGGCGGCGGCGTGTCGTAACTCCTGCGCCATACTAAAACCTGCTCTTCGCCGAACTTCGCGGCCATCTCGGATTTATTGAGGCCTTGTAGCGCGCCGTAATGCCTCTCGTTTAAGCGCCATGAATTATATACGGGTATCCACATCAAGTCCATCCCGTCGAGGGTTATCCAGAGCGTCCTTATCGCCCTCTTGAGGACCGACGTGAACGCGACGTCGAATACGAAACCTTCCTTCTTTAACACCTCGCCTGCCTTCTTCGCCTCGGCGAGGCCTTTCTCGGAGAGGTCGACATCTGTCCAGCCGGTGAACCGGTTCTCCTTATTCCAAGTACTCTCGCCGTGACGAAGTAATACAACTTTATACATTTTGATCTCCTTTATTAAGCGGTATCCCGCGGTGACCCGGAGTGCTAATCCGCGGGATGGTAATTACATCTGTAAGCGGTACCATTATATCTTAAAAGCCTCTTCAAATTCAATATCATCCAGACCTTCTCCCACCCGTTCTACATCCATAAACCGTTCCAGGATACTTCCCTCTTTAAGGAAGCGGGAGACTTCGGTAAATATAGAGCCGGTATTCCCGCCGGCATAACTCCTCATCCAGCGGGCGGAGCGGTCTATGGCAGGTTTTAATAGTATGAGGTTATCTTTTGCCCGCGTGGCTGCCACGTAAAACAGGCGGCGTTCCTCTTCTATCGCGTCGTTATCGTCCATGGACTGGTACGACGGCAGATGTCCCTCGGCCACGTATATGACGAAGACCGTGTGCCACTCGAGCCCCTTCGCCGAGTGTATCGTCGAAAGCGTCATCGCGTGGTCATGTTTGCCCCGTAAGCCCGCATCGAGGACGCTCTTCTCCGGCGGCTCGAGCGCCATGTCGGTCAGGAAGGTCTCGAGCGATTTATACCTCGAGGCGATGCGCTCCAGCGAATTCAAGTCCGGCGCGCGCCTGTGGAAATCGTCGTATTTCGCCTTGAGCAGAGGATCGTAATATTTCAGGAATTCTTTCAGGAGTTCAACGGGCGGGTATTTCCCGGGTTTCAATTCTTTCAGCATATCGATAAGGTTTACCAGGTCTTCTGATTTTTTTAAAATGTCCTTGTCGACCTCGAGGCCTTTATTTTTTTCTATCATCTGCTCGGTTATCTTCGCGGCGGTCTTCTGCCCGATGCCGCGCATCAATAACAAGGCCCTGTGCCAGCTCACTTGGTCGTCGGGATTTTGAGCGATACGCAAGTATGAGATGACGTCCTTTATATGCGCCGCCTCGACGAACCTCTGTCCGCCGTATTTTACGAACGGGATATCGTGGTTGGCGAGCTCGATCTCAAGGTCGTTCGAGTGCCAACCGGCGCGGAATAGCACGGCGATCTCCTTGAGCATGACGCCCTCATCGACCAGTTCGATTATCTTCTGGACGATATATCTGGATTGGGTGTTTTCATCGCGCGCTTCGACGAACACCGGGGATTTCCCTTCGCGCTTCTTGGTAAAAAGGACCTTCTCGAACTTCTCCTCGGCGTTCTTTATGACCTCGTTGGTCAGGTCGAGTATCTGCTGGGTCGAGCGGTAGTTCTCCTCCAGCATTATCACCTTCGCGCCCCTGAACACCTTCGGGAAGTCTATGATGTTCTTGAAATTCGCGCCGCGGAACGAATATATACTCTGGGAATCGTCGCCGACGACCATGACATTATCGTGCTCCGATGCCAGCAAACGCACGATATCCGCCTGCAGCCTGTTCGTGTCCTGGTATTCATCGACCATTATATACTGATACTGTTCCGAGAGCCTCGAGCGGACATCCTTGTGCTCATGGAGCAGCCTTTTCAAGAATACGAGCAGGTCGTCGTAGTCCATGAGAGACTTCTCGCGCTTGTATTTGGCGTATCCCTCTTTTATCTTCTTTATCGCGCTCTCCCATTCGACGAACTGCGGGTATTCGAGCTCGAGGATTTTGCCGATATCGTCCGATTTGTTGACGGATTTCGAGATGACGTCGAGAAGCGCCCCCTTGCGAGGGAAGTGCTTCTCGAGATGGTCGAAGCCGAACTTGACGCGCACGATATTTACCGCGTCCTCGGCGTCGGATTCGTCCATTATCGTGAAATTATTGGGATATTCGACCAGCTTCGCGTATTTGCGCAGGACCATATTGGCGAATGAGTGGAAGGTGCCGCCGGCGACCCTCTCGCAGCGGTCGTCGAGCAATTTAGCGGCGCGGCGGAGCATCTCTTCGGACGCCTTGCGGGTAAAGGTAAGCAGTAATATCCGGTCGGGCTTGATTCCTTTTTCAACGAGGTAGGCCACGCGGTAGACGAGCGTGCGCGTCTTCCCGCTGCCTGCCCCGGCGATGACAAGATGCGGCCCTTCAGTGGACTCGACCGCTTTAAACTGGGCGGGATTTAATTCTTTTTTATAATCTATCTTCATTCTTGGCTTTTTCGACCATCTGGCGTTCGGAGGGATAAGTCATTATCCTTAAGGCCTCTTCTACCGGCAGCCAGCGGACGTCTTCGGCGTCCGTGTCGTGGTCCGCGGTGTTCCCGGATTCGAACCTTACGAGGTAGAAATATACGGTCTTGTGGACGCGGGCCTTGTCCTCATCCGAATAGAACCAGTAATTTATCTTCCCGAGTTCCTTCTCGATGGAGCCGGTAAGGCCTGTCTCTTCCTTGATCTCGCGGAGGGCCGCCTGCTGGGGGGTCTCGAGTCTCTCTATCTTTCCTTTGGGAAGGCAGAATATCTTTCCTTCGCCGCGGGTCAGGACAATGACCTCCGTTTCGGCGCCTGCCTTGCGGTATACCACGCCGCCGGCAGAGAATTGTAATTTTGTCTTTATAGGTTTACTCATGGTTATCCCCGGGGGAACCATGGTTGACCCTATCGGGTCAACCATTTCGCCATTACTCCCAAATAGGGGGCTCAAAAAAAAGGCCTCCTTCATTACCTCTGAGGTGAGCCGACATACAGCACCACCGGGCAGCTTGAAACCGCCCAACCGTCGACATTCTAGTCGAAGGCAATGAAGGAGGTCCGGGGAGACTTATTATTGCTTCTCTTTCTTCTCTTCCAGGGAGTCTTTTATCTCGCCGATCCCCGCAAACACCGCGAGCAACCCGCCGAGTAAAAGTATTATGACCAGCCCGGATCTGAGGAAGCCGACTATATATTCTTCCCACCAATTTATCAGGCCAACCACTCCGAGGACGATGGCGATCAGTCCGCCGATTATTGAGAGATATTTGCTCACCATCCGCCTCCTAAAACGTCCATTTCAAAAGAACCATTAGAATTATATCACCCAAAAAAGCTTTGTCAAGGGATTTTATAGCCGATTTTTCTTAAGAGGTCCTTCCGCCATTTGACCCCGGCCTCGTCCTCTATTCCCTTCGGTTTCGCGCCGTCTATCACGCCGAGGATGCCCCTGCCGTTCTCCGATTCGGCGATGATAAGCTCGACCGGATTGGCAGTCGCGCAATAGATCCCGCATACCTCCGGGATATTTTTTATCGCGTTGAGCACGTTTATCGGATAGGAATCCTTCATTATTATAACAAAGCAGTGCCCCGCGCCGATCGCGAGCGCGTTCTTCTCTGCGAGCCTCTTTAGCTCCTCATCCGTGCCTGTGGACCTGACAAGGCACGCGCCGGAGGATTCGCAGAAAGCCATGCCGAATTTTATCCCCGGCACAGCGCCGGCCATCGCCTCGTGGATATCCTCGACCGTCTTTATGAAATGCGACTGGCCGATTATGATGTTATATTCCGCGGGTTTCTCTATCTTTACGGTCTTCGTTTCCATAGGTCCCTCCTTACCCTAATTTCGCGAGCTCTTCGGCGACCATCTGGCTGAGCATCTTGCCGTCAGCGGCGCCCTTTGCTTCCTCCATCGCGGCCTTCATGACCTTGCCCATGTCGGCGCGGCCCTTCGCCTCTACCGCCGCGATCGCGTTCTTGACGATGGGTTTTAACTCATCGGCAGACAGCATCTTGGGCATATACGATTCGAGTATCTTAAGCTCTACCGTCTCTTTATCAACGAGGTCCTGCCTGTTCCCCTTCGTGAACCCGTCGATGGAGTCCTTATGCTGTTTTATCTGCTTAGATATGATGCCCGTCACGTCCTTGTCCTCGAGCTTTTCTGCCTTCTTCTCTATCTCGAGGTTCTTCATCCCCGCTTTGAGCATACGCAGGGTCGAGAGCCTTATCCCGTCCTTGGCCTTCATCGCTTCCTTTATGTCCGCGTCGATCTTTTCCGCGAGAGTCATTTCTTGTCCCCCTTTTTATATACGAGTTTCGATATCCAGATGGAAAGTTCATACAAAAACAGCATCGGCACCGCCATCAGGCACTGGGTGAACGCGTCCGGCGTCGGCGTTATTACCGCGGCGGCTATGAATATTACGATTACCGCGAACTTCCTGTTCCTGTTCAGGAATGAAGGAGTGACTATCCCGAGTTTTGACAGTATCATCACAACGACAGGCAGTTCAAATGCTATCCCGAAGGAGAGAAGCATCATTATCACGAAAGACAGGTATTCCGATATCGAAAGTATCGGAAATACATTATGGTCGGGGAAATTGATAAGGAACCGCAGAGCCCACGGAACGACAAAACTATACGCAAACACGACGCCGCCTAAAAAAAGCGTGGCGGAAAACGGGAGCGCGAACATCACTACCTTTTTTTCTTTTTCATTAAGACCGGCCGAGACAAAGGCCCAGAGCTGGTAAAGTACGACCGGTGACGCCAAAAAAAGCCCCGCAAAAAACGCCAGCTTGCAGTATTCCAGGAAGGCTTCGGCGGGAGAAAAGAAATTCAAGTGGTCTACCGATGGGAACATGAGCAATGACAGGATAAGCCGGACTTTCCAGAAAGCCAGTGCCGAGCAAATTACCACAGCCGCCGCCGATACCAATATGCGCCGGCGGAGCTCATCGAGATGCTCCACGAGTGTCATCTTGCTGTCAGCCATTTTAAAGGAGGGTTATTCTTTTTTGGATGACTGGGAATCGTCGTCTTTCATCGCCTTCTTAAACTCATTGATGGCCTTGCCTAATGAGCGGGCGATCTCGGGAAGACGCGCCGCCCCGAAGACGAGGAGGACGATGATAAGGATGATGATCAATTCCGGGAAACCGATATTGAACATTTATACCTCCGTGTTATCTACGGAGATTATAACACAAGGACAAAAGCGAGGCAAGGAATAGAAAGACCGTTGGAGGTTCCGGGACGAGGCCGTTCATCGCTTCCGCGTTAGACATTATGATGCCTATGGTAGAGGCGTCGGCCGGATAGAATACCCCGAACCCGTCGTTATGGCCCGAGCCGTCGGCTTCCAACATCCAGAAATTAGAGCCGGCCATAGAACTCCCCCGGGCGGCGGCCTCATAGACCGCGGCGAGATACGCCCGGTACCATGTATCCCTTACGTCTGCGGGCAGCTGTTTGCCGAACTCCTCGAAGATGAGCGGCTTATTCAGGATGTCGGCGTCAGAGACGTGCTGCTCTATCCAGGCAAGGGCCTGCTGCATATCCCAGTTCCAGAAATCGGAATATACATGGAGCGTCGCGAAATCTATATTGGCGAGATTATGGTCCCCAACGAAATCCCCTCCTGTCGAACCGTTCTGGTACCACTGCGATCCCCTGTCCTTATAGAACCCTTCCACGCCGGTCGTGACGAGATGGTTCGCGTCGTTGGCCTTTACATAAGAGCTCATCTCATCGAGCCAGTTGCGCAGTTTCGCGCCGGTAGGGTCTGATTCCGCCCTCGCCTCGTTAGCCAATTCCCACGCCATGATGGTCGGGTCGTCTTTATAGACCCTGCCGTTATAAGTATTCGTCCTGTTCATGACGGTAGTGACGTAATCCTTATACCATTGCCTGGTAGCAGGATCGGTATAAAAATCATCATGGCTTGCGGCGGACGGACTGAAGCTGTTATACCAGTTCATCCCGCCGTAATCGTCCCAGTTGTTGACGAGGGTGGGAAGGACGCGTATGCCGTAGCTCTCGGCCTTATACAGGACATAATCAAGGCCCTTGAAGGCGCTCTCATTGTATACGCCCGGGGCTGTCTGGTAAGCCCACGAAACCGGATAACCGTCCCTGTTCGCGCCGCCGTCATTAAAGGCCCATGTCCTGATGACGCTCAGCCCCATCTCCTTGGCCGACGACAGGACCTGGTCTACCATCGGCCGGTAAGTTTCGTCCTCGGCGAAATAGCTCAGGTAAAAATTGTTCGTGCCCGTGTAATAGAACGGCTGGCCGCCCGAATAGAACTGGCTACCGCTTCTCGTGACAAAGCTGTCTATCTCTGCCCGGCAGGAATAAGCCGTTATCAGGCTGATTATAACCGCGAAGTAAAATAGTATACTCTGGTATATCTTTACTGGGCATTTTTTTAGCAACATTACTATCTCCTGGTTATATTAAGGAAGGGACTGCGGGAGGCTGCCGATATAGCCGGCTTCCAACCCGCGAAGATTATACCATAAAAATCAAATACGGCAATTAAAATTATTTGCTTTTTTGTAGGAAATTTTATTGTTATAATGCTGTCTATGAGACGACCCTTATATCTTGCGGTCTTTATCTTCGGTTTCGCGGCAATGGCAGTCCAGATCCTGCTGATGCGGGAACTCCTGGTGGTCTTCTACGGCAACGAGCTATCCGCGGGAATAATGCTCGCCTCGTGGCTCTTCTGGGTCGCGGCGGGAAGTTTCGCGGCAAGATTTAAAAAATTCCGGGAAGGGATATTCCACTTACTCCTCCTCTCCGTCGCTGTGATCGTACCCGCGACGATATACCTTATAAGGGACATGAGGAACATTCTCGGCGTATCCGCCGGCGAGCTGATCGGGCTTGCGCCGATGGCTTTCTCCGTCTTCATCCTGCTCGCGCCGGCGTGCCTCGTCTTCGGTTCCCTTTTTGCCGTAAGCTGCCTCCTCGCCTCGCCGGAACCGGACTCGGCGCCGTCAGCCGCGGGAAAAATATACATGATCGAATCGCTCGGCGCTGTCGCCGGAGGCGTCGCCTTCAACCTGCTTTTGATCTATATCTTCGGCCCTTTACAGATAGCTTTATTTTGCGGCTTATTAAACATCATTGCCGCGCTAATCATGGCTGACAGGAGGAAAGCTCCGGTAAGATGGGCCGCGACAGCCGTCTTCATGTATTCCGTGGCCATCTATATCCTCTTCCCTTCGGGACTGGCCGATTTCCGCATGAGGGAGATGCAATGGAAGGGCCTCGAGTTGATCTCCGTAAAAGATTCCAAATACGGGAATATCGCGCTCACCAGGCTCGGGCCCCAGTTCAACCTGTTTGAGAACGGCCTCCTTACCGCGGCGACCGGCGATCTTCTGACCGCCGAGGAGTCGGTCCATTACGCGATGCTTGAACATCCCGCGCCCAAGAAAATCCTGCTTATAGGCGGGGCGCTCAACGGCGCTCTCGACGAAGTATTAAGGCATCCCGTCGAGTCGGTCGATTGCGTCGAGCTTGATCCCGAATCGGTGGAGATCGCGATAGAAAGGTACCCGCAAGGGTCTCTTTCCGGGTTATCCGACCCCAGGGTAAAGATGCATTATCTTGATGCCAAGCTCTTTGTAAAGGAAAGAGCCCTGGCACTGGACGCGCCTTCCTCGCGATACGACGTGATAATACTCACCCTCCCGAACCCTTACACGGCGCAGATAAACAGGTTCTACTCCTTCGAGTTCTACGGCGAAGCAAAACGCATCCTCGATGAGAAAGGGATATTTTCCTTCGGGGTCTCTTCCTCCGCGGATTATATCAGCGCCGACCTGGCGCGTTTTTTGAAATGCCTCGTCCTCACCCTTTCAAAACATTTTTCCGATATAAAGATAATTCCCGGGGAGAATGATTATTTTCTCGCCTCTCCGGCCGCGGGGATACTGACATATGACTATAAGACGCTCATCGCCAGGGCCAAGGAGAGGGGTCTCGACCTGAAATACGTAAATGAACATTACCTGCCGGATAAGCTGGACCCGATGCGCGTAGGATACCTTGAGGGCGCGATAAAAGTCGCCAGGGGCGCGAAGATCAACTTCGACCTGCGGCCCGTCGGATATTATTATGACATGGTCCTCTGGTCGGAGCGGGTCGACCCGCGGCTCAAGTCCTTCTTCAGGGGGTTGAGTACTTTCAATTGGGGGATAATGCTGGGCATCGCGGGTTTTGCCTTCATCGGGCTGGCGCTTCTGCGCGGAAGGAACGGCTCTTTAAAACGGATGCCGTATTTCGTCTCTATCGGGACGTCCGGTTTCTCGACGATGCTGCTGCAGGTAGTCCTAATACTCGCCTTCCAGTCGGCATACGGCTATGTATATTATAAAATAGGGTTTATATTCGCCTCGTTCATGCTGGGGCTTGCCGGCGGCAGCTTTATAGGCGCGAATTTGATAAAAAATGACGGGCGGCTCGCGAGGCAGTACTTCAATATCCAGGCCGCCCTATGCGCATACTGCCTGCTCCTGCCGGTAGTGTTCCGGTTGAATTGGGTCGCCGAGGGCTTCTTCCTGCTATTGCCGGCGGCTGCGGGGCTCCTGGGCGGGCTGCAGTTCACGATGGCAAACAGGATATGTTCAGGCGGTGTGAGTGGGAATGCGGCGCCGGTGATCTACGCGGTCGATCTCCTGGGCGCGTGCGCCGGCTCGCTGATAACCGCCGCGATAATAATACCTGTCAAGGGGATCGAGTTCGCGTGCATCTCTGCGGGATTCGTGAATCTCGCGGTATTGGTATTACTCGCGGGCGGGGATCAGCTCTTCCGCTCCAGGACATAATCGGCGATCTCGCAAAAGGTCTTTCGGAGCATGCCGTCACCGTCGGCGAGCTTCTTCTTGGCCAGCTTCACGTAATCCGACGCTATGCCCTTCGAACGCGATATCGCCCCGGAACTCAATGCCTTCTCCCTCAGTATACGGTGAGAAGATTTTCCGCCGGAAGTGATGAGCTCGACTATACCCATCCTGTTCTTCCTGCCGGCGTTCTTTAATAGGAATATTATGGGCAGGGTGAGCTTTCCCTTCTCCATGTCCTGCCAGACGGTTTTCCCGAGCTGGCTCTCCTCCCCGACGAGGTCGAGGCAGTCGTCCGTTATCTGGAACGCCACGCCCAAATAAAGCCCGTAAGCCGCGAGCCGGTTTATCTTATCCTCGCTGAGGCGCCCGAGCATTCCGCCGGATGCGCAGCAGTCCGAGATGAGGTACGCGCTCTTCCTTTTTATTATATCGAGATAATCGTCCTCGGTGATATCGAAATTATAGGCGTTCGCCAGCTGGGCAAGCTCCCCCTCGCACATCCTGGCGGCCGTCTTGGAGAATACGGTCATTATCCCCGGCTCGTCGAGCTTCGAGACTATGTCGAAGGCGCGCGCCAAAAGATAATCGCCGGCTATCACGGAGACGGCGTTGCCCCACTTGCTGTTTATCGTCCGCTGGCTGCGCCTTAATACCGCCTCATCTATTATATCGTCGTGCACGAGGCTCGCGGCGTGTATAAGCTCTATCGCCACGCCGAGCGATACGGCCTTCTCCATATCGCCTTCGCCCAATTTGGCCGAAAGCAGCACGAGCGTAGGCCTGAAGAATTTGCCGTGCGCCTTCGACAGGTAACTTCCTATCCCCCGTATCGGCTCGGATTGCCATTTGAGCTGGTGCGCGTAATTGCTCTTCACCGCGGCCAGTTCCGCGGCGACGGGCCTTATTATCCTCTCGAGTTCTTTCGCGCTGTCTTTCATCAACCGGCCAATCTCCTGTAATAACGGCCTTCTTTATCCGAGACATTGCTGACCGCCTTGCGCTTAAAAACACCGGCAAACGCTTTTAGCGGCGAGCCGAACAAGGCCAGCGCGGCAATGATCAATATGTTCCTTTTCAGGAATTCCCTCCTGGTCATCCCTTCTTTGCGCGTATCCATCTTTCCTCCTTTATCACTGCCAGACTCCCGGGATCGCCTCATTACAAGAGGCGCATCTTCCGTTTGCGACATTATTTTCCAGCACATCGTAGCCGACGCGCTTTATTAAAAGCTTCCCGCACTTGGGACAATAGGTATTATTCCCGTCGTGGGAGGGGATATTCCCGACATAGGCGTAATGGACGCCCCTCTTTTTTGCCATCTTCCACGCGGCGTCGAGCGTCTCTTCCGGGGTCGGCGGCAGGTTCTTTAGCTGGTACTGCGGCCAGAATTTGGAAAAATGCAGCGGGACATCGGCGCCCACGTTCTCGACCGTCCAGTCGATAAGGCGGGCCAGGTCATCTTTTTTGTCGTTTAGCGTCGGGACTATCAGGTTGACCAGCTCCATCCAGACTTTGCGCTCCTTGATCGCCTTTATCGTATCGAGGACCGGTCGGAGCCTCCCAAAAGAGACCTTATTGTAAAATTCTTCGGTTATCCCCTTGAAATCCACCTTTATCGCGTCGACCGCCGAGCAGAGGTCATCAAGCGGCTTAGGGTTAATATATCCGGCGGTAATAAATACGCTTTTGATGCCCGCCTCCCGGCCGATCTTCGCGGTATCCAGGACATATTCCAAATATATGACGGGATCATTATAAGTATACGCGATCGACCTGCAGTTATACGCGGCCGCCCTTCGCGCCAATTCCCCCGGCGGGAGGTCGATATTATCGGTCTCTTCCGGATCCGACTGCGAGATGTCCCAGTTCTGGCAGTATTTGCAGTGCAGGTTGCATCCGGCCGTTCCTATCGAGAACGCGGATGAGGCGGGAAGGAAATGGTAGAGGGGCTTCTTTTCGATGGGGTCCACGTGGACGGCGCACGGCTTTCCGTAGACGAGGCTTATTACCTTGCCGCCTTTGTTCGACCTCGCCCTGCAGTTACCCTTCTGTCCTTCATCGAGGACGCATCCGTTGGGACATAACTCGCATTGTACGAGATCTCCCTTTGCCATATTGACCCCTTTACCGGCTTATTCTTCGTCGGAGACAAAAAGCTCGGGAAGGAATTTCTTAACTTTCCTCAGCATCTCCTGGTTCGAGATTACGGTCGTCCGGCCTTTGGCGTATTCGGAATCGACCCACTCCTTTATCTTGATGACCCCGGGGTTGTCTTTCGTGACCTGCTCATCCTTGCCCAGGTTCAAATAAAGGTTAAGCCACTTGGCTATCCCGGCTACGCCGGATTTGTCGTTTATCGCGACCGTGACCTTCTTCTTGAGGATCTTCTCGGTATTAAATACGTTGTAAATCTCCTCGTCCTTCATCAGGCCGTCGGCGTGGATACCCGCGCTCGTCATATTGAAATTCCTGCCGACGAACGGCTGGTTGTGCGGTATCTCGTAGCCTATCTCTTTAGTAAAATATTCGGCGATATCGGTGATGGCGGTCGTATCTATGCCGTCCTTGACGCCGCGGAGGGCGAGGTACTCCATCACGAGGCCCTCGATAGGGGTGTTGCCGGTCCTCTCGCCTATGCCCAGCATAGCGCCGTTAGCAGCGCAGCAGCCGTAAAGCCAGGATGTGGTCGCGTTGATGAGCCCGTGGTAGAAATCGTTGTGGCCGTGCCACTCGAGCTGCTCCGACGGGACCTCGGCGAGGTTCACCAGCCCGTAGATTATCCCTTTGACGCTCCTCGGGAGCGCGGTGCCTGGATAAGTCACGCCGTAGCCCATGGTATCGCAGGCCCTTATCTTTATCGGGATCTTCGCCTCCTTGGAAAGCTCCATCAGCTCCTGGACGAATGGGACGACGAACCCGTAGAAATCGGCGCGGGTTATATCCTCGAGGTGGCACCTAGGGATTATCCCCAGGTCGAGCGCGGATTTGACGATACCGAGATACATATCCATCGCCTGCTTCCTCGTCTTCTTGAGCTTGAGGAATATGTGATAGTCGGACGCGGAAGTGAGTATCCCCGTCTCTTTAAGGCCCATCTCCTTGACGAGCTTGAAATCTTCCTTTACCGGCCTTATCCATCCCGTGACCTGCGGGAATTTATGGCCGAGCTCGAGGCATTTCCTCACCGCATCCTTGTCCTTATCGGTATAGAGGAAGAACTCGCATTGCCTGATGAGGCCCTGTGAGCCGCCGAGCCTGTGCAGCATATCGTAGAGGTCGACTATCTGCTTTACCGTGAACGGCGGCAGTGATTGCTGTCCGTCCCTGAAAGTCGTATCCGTTATCCAGATATCATCCGGCGGGTTCATCGGGACTATCCGGTGGTTAAATACGATCTTCGGGACATCGGTATAATTGAATATCTCCCTGAAAAGGTTCGGGTCATCGATATCCTGGAGCTCGTACCTGTAATACTCCTCCTCGAGGGTGTTCGTCTTCTTATTGAATTTTATCTCGCCTTTTCTCATCGTCTTGCCTCTTCCCGTTAAACCAGCCCGGATTTTTTTAGGTAATCTATTCCTTCCCTGACCTGTTCAGCCGACCAGCGGAGCGCCGCCAGTTCTTTGTCCGAAATTTTCAATTCTATCGTCTCTTCGACGCCGTCCTCCCCTATCCTGGCCGGGACGCCGCAATAAAGGTCCTTTATCCCGTATTGCCCGTCCAGATATACGCTCGCAGGAAGCACCTCGTTCTTGTCCTTGATCACCGCCTCGAGCATCTCGCAGACCGCGCTCGACGGCGCGTAAAAAGCGCTTCCGGTCTTAAGGAGCGAGACGATCTCGGCGCCCCCGTCGCGCGTCCTTTGTATTATGGCCTTAAGCTCGCCGTCGGGGATCATCTCCGAGACCGGCCTCCCTTTCGCCTTGGCATATTCGACAAGCGGGACCATCGAATCGCCGTGGCCGCCGAGGACCATGGCCTCCACTTCCGACGGCAATACCCCGAGTTTTTCCGCTATGAAATATTTAAACCTCGCAGTATCGAGGACTCCGGCCATCCCGAATACCCTCCTGCTCTCAAAACCGGAGACCTTGTAAGCCAGGTACGTCATGATATCCAGCGGGTTCGTCACCATTATTATGATCGATCCCGGGCAATATTTACGTATATTCTCCGCCGCCTCCTTGACGATCGCCGCGTTCTTGACGAGGAGGTCCTCGCGCGTCATCCCGGGTTTGCGGGCCAGGCCTGCGGTCACGATGACCGCGCCTGAGCCTTTTATAAGGGAATAGTCGGAGCCTCCCTCTATATTAAAATTATACTCTTCCGTCGAGGCCGCCTGGCCGAGGTCCAGGGCCTTGCCCTTCGCCAGCCCTTCGGCAATATCGACGAGGACGACGTCGGCGAGTTTCCTCTCCACTATCCTCTGCGCGCATGTCCCGCCTACCTGGCCGGCGCCTATGACCGCGACCTTGAGGTTATTCAATCTTGAAATCCCCGTGTTTCTTTATATGGTCTACGAGCCCGCCGTCACCGAGTATCTGCGTCATCGCTTTCGGGAGCGGCGCGAATTTCAGGTCGATCTTTTTTGTCACGTTCCTTATCACGCCCTTCTCGAGGTTCACCTCGAGTTCGTCACCGGCGGAAATTTTATCGGTATCGCACTCTATGGCCGGCAGGCCTATGTTTATCGCGTTCCTGAAGAATATCCTCGCGAACGATTTTGCGAGCACGCACGAAACGCCTGCCAATTTTATAATGGTAGGGGCGTGTTCCCTTGATGAGCCTAGTCCAAAATTCCTGCCGCCAACCACTAGATCACCCTTCGCGACCTTCGAGGCGAACTGCGGATCCGCGTCCTCGAGGACGTGTTTCGCGAGCTCGTTAAGGTCAGACCTGAGGTGGAAATATCTTCCCGGGGCGATAAGGTCGGTAGATATATCGTTGCCGAACTTCCACGCCTTTCCGCGTAATAACATTATAGGTACTCCCTGGGGTCGGTTACCTCGCCCTTGATCGCCGAGGCGGCCGCAGTCGCCGGCGAAGCGAGATATATGAAACTCTTGGGATTGCCCATCCTGCCGAGAAAATTCCTGTTGGATGTGGAGATGCAATTCTCTCCGTCTCCCAGTATGCCGCCGTGTACCCCGACGCACGCGCCGCAGCCCGGGGTAGTCACCGTCGCCCCGAACTCTATGAATGTCTCGAGCAGCCCTTCCTTGGCCGCCATAAGGTAAACGTCCTTCGACGCCGGCGTCACGATGACACGCGTATCCGGGTCGCGCTTACGGCCTTTCCATATCGCCGCGACCAATTTAAGGTCCTCTATCCTGCCGTTCGTGCACGAGCCGATAAAGACCTGGTGTATCTTGACCTTCCCTATCTTATCTATAGGCTTGGCATTATCGATCGTATGCGGAA
Organism: Candidatus Omnitrophota bacterium; assembly: GCA_041653595.1. Classification (NCBI taxonomy): domain Bacteria; kingdom Pseudomonadati; phylum Candidatus Omnitrophota; species Candidatus Omnitrophota bacterium. The sequence goes on from JBAZFB010000001.1 coordinate 91,142, forward strand.
GGGAGACCATAGGCGCCAGCTTATCCACTTCGATATTTATCTCTTTTTCGAATTTCGCGTCCTTGTCCGATTTTATCTCCCGGTATTTCTCTTCCCTGCCGTGCTGTTTAAGATATGCCTTGGTCACCCTGTCGGAGGCGAATATGCCGGCCTTGGCCCCGGCCTCTACGGCCATATTAGATATTACCAGCCGCTCCGACATCGGGAGCGATACCATCGCCTCGCCGGTAAACTCGAGGGCCTTATAAGTGGCCCCCTCGGCGCCGAGCGTGCCGATGAGATATAACATGAAATCTTTTGCATATACGCCGGGCTTGAATTTACCGCTGACCGCTATCTTTATCGTCTGAGGGACGCGGAACCACGTCTTGCCGAGGCCCATAGCGACGGCCACATCTGTAGATCCCATCCCTGTCGCGAAAGCGCCCAATGCCCCGCCGGTGCAGGTATGGGAATCGGCGCCGACAAGGACGTTGCCCGGCGAGGTGAAAAGCTCGCTCATTATCTGGTGGCAGACCCCCTCGCCTATCTCGAACAGGTAACAGCCCGTCTTCCTCGCGAAATTCCTCAACGTTATGTGGTCGTTCGAGAGTTCTTTCCTGGGCGACGGCGCCGCGTGGTCGAGAAATACGGCAATGCCCTGCGGGTTGACGACTTTTTTTATCCCCAACTGCTCGAGCTGCCTTACCGCGAGCGGCCCGGTGCCGTCCTGCAGGAGGCAAAGATCCACCTTGGCGATGACGAAATCGTCCGCCTTTACGTCCTTCCCGGAATGCTCGGACAATATCTTTTCCGAAATTGTTTTTCCCATATTTGTCTTATTAGGTATAAAGCCCGGGGTTCGAGGGTCCCGGGCTTTATTTGAGATTCAAGGAAATGCTTTTATTTCTTTTCGGCTGGCCAGGATTCCTCTACGGATTTTCCGGGCATCTCTGCCGTACCAACGACCCCGGTCTTTACCGTATCTGCCGTCCCGGTAACGGGAGTTGTCACTATCTTTTCGGCTGCCCCTTCTTCGCCGGTAAGCGTCCCGCCGACAGCTTTCCCTGTGTCAGCCACGGTCCCGACGGCCTTTACGCCTGTATCGCCGACGACCTGGGCGGAATCCTTAGCGGCATTGAACGGCCAGTGGAACACGCCGCGCCAGAACTTCACAAAACCGTTCTCCTGCTGCTCTGCCGCGCATGCCGAACCGGCTACCATGCACGTTACGACCATTACCGCCAATACCAACAATGCCAACTTCTTCATTTACTTCCCCCTTTTAATGAGCCCCGACAATCGGGGCGAATTATGTCCGCCAAGTATTTGGCGGACTTCCTTATCACTCTATCGAGATAGCTTCAACAGGACAACTGTCCTTGGCTTCTTTGCAGGTTTCCTCGGCTGCTTTTGGTACAGGATTGACTTTCACGGAAGCGGTATCGCCCTTCATTTCGAAGACCTCCGGGCATATATTAGTGCAGAGTTCGCAACCGGTGCAGAGATTCGGGTCTACCTTAGCTTTCATCTAGTCACCTCCTCCATACGCTCCATAAGCAACCCTTCGGCTAAACGCTCTTCTTTGCCGGTGATGTGGCCTTCGAGGAATTCAGCCTGTAATTGTTTAGAGAGGCAGTTTATGAATATATTTAAGGCATTATTATACGACCATTTACGCCAAACGTCAAGTGGCAAACTGACCTCGCCCTGTTGCAATACGACCCCGAACTTGCGCCTCTGGGCCGCGCCGGCTATCTTCTTGCCGCGAGAGACTACATCCGACCTGACAGGCAGGGCAAAACACGAACCGAACGCCTTGGCCGGGACCGAAACCGGGGCATAAAGCTCGGCCTCAAGGCCCAATTCCTTCACCGCGGCGGCAACGCCTTCGTGTATATGGCGGTATGACGCGGCGGTCCCTTCCGGCATCACTCCTGAGCGCTCGCCGAAGACCAGGGAATACGTGATCCCGAGCTCGTCATGGTATACCGAACCGCCGCCGGTTGGCCGCCGGACGATCGGGACGCTGCTCTTCAGGAAAGGGCTATCGTCAAGCCGCTGGAATTTGCCTATAGAGACGCATGGGTATGTCCAACGGTATACTCTCAGGGTGGGGGCTGACGGCTCTTCCGCCATAGACTGCATGATCGCCTCGTCGAGGGCCATGTTGGCCCCCGGCTCACGGGCGCCGTCTATTATCAGGCGCCAGGTTTTTTCCATCTTAAGTTAAGCTCCCTTGCGGCGAGGACTTCATCGAGCCTGCGGACAGGGGTTATATGCGGCGCCCCGGTCAAGAGCGAGGCATTAGACCTCGCCTCCGCGGCTATCCTTATCATCGTTTCGGCGAAGGCATCGAGCGTCTCTTTCGACTCGGTCTCGGTCGGCTCTATCATTATCGCCTCCTCGACTATAAGCGGGAAATATACCGTCGGCGCGTGGAACCCGTAATCCAGGAGGCGTTTCGCGATATCGAGCGTCTTTACGCCGAACTCCTTCTTATCCTTCCCTGTGAGGACAAATTCGTGCATGCACGGCTCGTCCTCGACGGCGAGCTGGTAGTCGTTCTTGAGCTTCGCTTTCAGGTAATTCGCGTTGAGGACCGCCTCGAACGTGGCATCCTTCAGGCCGTCGGAGCCGAGCGATTTCATATAGCAATATGCCCTTATTATCACGCCCGTGTTCCCATAAAAGGCGCGGACCTTGCCGATCGACCTCTTCTGGTCGTAATCGAGCGAGAGCTTGTTCCTCTTCTGTTTTATCCTGGGGATAGGGAGGAAATCTGCCAGATGGGCCTTTACGCCGACCGGCCCGGAACCTGGCCCGCCGCCGCCGTGCGGCGTGGAGAAAGTTTTATGAAGGTTCACATGACATACATCGAATCCCATATCCCCGGGCCTGGCCACGCCGAGAAGCGCGTTTAAGTTCGCGCCGTCCAGGTAAAGGAGCGCGCCGGCCTTATGGACTATATCGGCTATCTCTTTGACATTCTTCTCGAAGAGGCCGAGCGTATTCGGGTTCGTAAGCATCAGGACCGCGACCTCATCGTCCATCGCGGCCTTCAGCGAGTCAAGGTCTATGCGGCCCGCCTTATCGGATCTTACCGTGACCACCTCATATCCGCATAACGCCGCGGACGCCGGATTGGTCCCGTGCGCCGAATCGGGTATCACGACTTTCTTGCGGGGGCTGCCTTTTGAAGTATGATATGCCCTGACGATGAGCATGCCGGTAAGCTCTCCGTGCGCGCCGGCCGCGGGCTGGAGAGTGAAAGCGTCCATCCCGCAGATCTTGCAGAGAGCCTGTTCCGTCTCATAAAGCACCTCCAGCATCCCCTGCACGCTCGTTTCCGGCTGGTAAGGATGGAGCCCGGTAAATTGCGGAAGGCCGGCCATCTTCTCGTTTATCTTCGGGTTATATTTCATCGTGCATGAGCCGAGCGGATAGAAATTCGTATCAATGGAATAATTCAGCTGCGACAACCGCGTAAAATGCCGTACGCAGTCGAGCTCGCTGACCTCGGGAAGGTCAGGTCCGTCCTTGCGCAGGCATTCCTGCGGGATAAGCGACTTTATATCGGCGTCCGGCACGTCGAGTTTCGGGAGAGAATATCCCTTCCTGCCGGGGCTGCTTATTTCGAATATAAGTTTTTCCATCAGTGTTTCCCCAGGAGTTCCGCGAACCTGTCAAGGTCATCGTTCGACTTCGTCTCGGTGACGCAGATCAGCATGCAATTCTTCATATCGGCGCGGAACCTGCCGAGCGGCAGGCCGCCTATCATGCCGTGCTTGAGAAGGTCGCCTGTTATCTTATCCGTCTCTTTCCCGCACCTGACCACGAATTCGTTGAAGAACGGCGCCTCGAACATCAGCTCGAACCCGCTCAATTTAAGTATCTTATCTTTAAGATAATGGCTCTTCAAGACGTTCTGCCGCGCGACTTCCTTTATCCCTTCCTTGCCTAACAGCGAAAGGTGGACGCACGCGGCCAGTGCCATGAGCCCTTCGTTGCTGCAGATATTTGACGTCGCCTTCTCCCTGCGGATATGCTGTTCGCGCGCCTGCATCGTCAGGACGAAACCGCGCTTTCCTTCTATATCTTTTGTCATGCCGGCGACCCTGCCCGGCATCTTGCGCATATGTTTTTCTTTTACCGCGAAGAAACCCAGGTACGGCCCGCCGAAACTCATCGGTATCCCGAGCGGCTGGCCTTCGCCGACCGCGATATCGGCGTTATATCCGCCCGGAGCTTTTAATATTCCGAGCGATACGGGATTTACGCAGGCGATCAGGAGCGCTCCGCAGGAATGGCAGATGGATTCGATCTTGTCGGCCTTCTCGATGCAGCCGAAGAAATTCGGGTTCTGGACGATCACGCAGGCAGTGGAATCGTTCGCTTCTTTTTTTAATGCCGTTTCGTCGAAGAGGCCGCCTGCATGCGGTATCTCTACAAATTCTATCTTATACCCTTCAAGGTATGTCTTTATTACCTGCCTGTACTCGGGATGCAGGGAGCTTGAGAATATGACACGGTTCCTGCCGGTCTCCTTTACAGCGAGAATGACGGCCTCGGCCAAAGCTGACGCGCCGTCGTACATCGAGGCGTTGGCGACGTCCATTCCGGTCAATTCGCATATAAGGCTTTGGTACTCATATATCGCCTGTAGTGTTCCCTGGCTCGCCTCGGCCTGGTACGGCGTATATGCGGTAAGAAATTCCCCCCTTGAGATCAGCGATTCGACGGCCTGCGGGATATAATGCTCGTACGCGCCGCCGCCAAGGAAGGAAACCAGTTTCTGGGTAGAATAATTCTTCCCTGCCTTATCAAGCATGAGCTTTTTCAGCTCAAGTTCGGAGATGCCTTCGGCCAGGTCGAGCTTCTGCAGGCGGAACTCTTTGGGGATGGCGCTGAAAAGATCTTCTGAGGATGCCGCTCCTATAACGCCGAGCATCTCTTTCTTGTCTTTATCGGTATGGGGCGAGTACTTCAAATCAATGCGCTCCGGTCTTTATGAATTCCAGGTAATCCTTTTGCGTCATCAGGGAATCTATCTCTGATTTGTCCTTCATCTCGATCGCGAAGAACCAGCCCTCTTCATAGGGCGACTTGTTGACCAGTGAAGGGTCCTTTTCGACCGCATCGTTCGCTTTTACTATCTTCCCGGATACCGGGGCATATATCGAGAAGGCGGCCTTTACCGATTCCACTACCGCGGCCTCGCCTGCCTTCGCTACCTCTTTACCGGTTTTGGGAAGTTCGACGAAGACGACGTCGGTTATCTCTTTCTGGGCGTGGTCTGTTATGCCTACGTAGCCGGTGCTGCCCTCGACCCTAAGCCATTCATGCGTCTTCGTAAAACGCAGTTTCTCCAGATCGACCATTATCTCTTCCTCCTGCTTGTCCCGCGCTAATTTTTAGCGCGGCGATAAAATGGCGTCTCCACAATAACGGCCTTCTTCTTTTCGCCGTGGACTATCACATCGAAAATCCCGCCGGTCTTGGAATCTTCCGGCGCGACATACGCGAAACCTATATTTTCTTTCAAAGTCGGCGAATAAGTCCCGCTCGTAACTATGCCGGCACTCTTCCCGCCCTTTTCTATGGCATATCCGGTGCGGGGGATCGCTCTATCCAACATCTTAAATCCTACCAGTATCTCCTCGATCCCCTTTGCCTTCCTCTCGAGTATAGCTTTTTTGCCGATGAAATCCTTGCTCAGGTCAAGCGTCCTCTCCAGCCCCGACTCCAATGGTGTCTTAGACTCATCAGTATCGACACCATAAAGCGGGCATCCCGCCTCAAGCCTTAAGGTGTCCCTCGCGCCCAGCCCGGCCGGGATAAGGCCATATCCTTTTCCGGAGGCCAGGATATCGTTCCAGACCTTTATGCACTTGCCTGCCGGTATGAACATCTCGAACCCGTCCTCGCCGGTGTATCCGCTCCTCGAAAGGAGCGCGTAAGAACCGTCGACTTCGGTTTCGACAAAATGGCGGTGTTTGAGCTGGTCGATGTAGGCTTTACAAAAGTGAGACAATATCTGCTGCGAAGCCGGCCCCTGGATGGCTATCCCGCCGAGCGAATCGTTTATATCTTTTATATCGGCGCCTTCCGTGTTATGAGACCGTATCCACGCGAGGTCTTTTTCGAAGGTCGAGGCGTTCACGATAAGGATATACCTCTCTTCGCCCGCGTTATATATGAAGGCGTCATCAAGGGTCCCGCCGTTATCGTCGCATAACGGGGAATAGACTATGCCTCCCGGGGCGGCCTTTTCTATGTTATTGGTGAATATCTTCTGCAGGAATTCTTTCGAGGACTTTCCGGAGACCTCGAGTTTTCCGAGGTGGGAGATATCGAAAAGCCCGGCTTTGGTGCGGGTCGCGTTATGTTCCTCAATAATGCTCGTATACTGGATAGGTAAAAGCCAGCCGTGGAATGAAACGATCTTCGCGTTAAGACCCTTGTGCGCCTCGTAGAGGGGGGTCTTCCTGTCTTCAGTGGAAGTCATCTATTATTTTTCTAGCTCTATGCTTATCCTGGCGTCTATCGCCATGCTTCCGCCTTTCCCTTCAGCCGGGAAGACCTTAAGCGGGTTTATATCGAGTTCTTTTATCATGGGGAAATCCGTGACCAGCTGCGAAAGCCTGAGCAACCCTTCTCTTATCGAATCTATATCCGCGGGTTTCTCGCCGCGGGCGCCTTTAAGGAGCGCGGCCGATTTTATCGAATCTACCATTTCAGCAGCCTCGCGCGGGAGTATCGGGGCGATCTTGAAACTGACGTCCTTAAGCACCTCGACATAGATGCCGCCGAGCCCGAACATAAGCATCGGCCCGAATTGCGCGTCTTTCGACATGCCCAGTATGACCTCTTTCCCTCCCGAGACCATCTCCTGGACGAGGACGCCGAGGATATTCGCGTTCGGCACCGCAGCCTTGGACTTCCTCATTATCTCATCAAACGCCGCCTCCGCTTCCTTGGCGTCCTTGAGCCCGACCTTGACCCCGCCCACGTCCGATTTATGCAGTATGTCAGGCGAGGCTATCTTCATTACGACGGGATAACCTGTCTTATCCGCGGCCACTGCCGCCTCAGCGGCGTTCTTGGCTAGGGTGCTCTTCGGCAGCCTGAAGCCGTAACTTTCTATGATATCGCGCGCGGTATATTCGGGAATCTCTTTCTGCCCGGATCTGGCCGCCGCGTCGAGTATCTTCTTTACCCTGTCTTTGTCGACCTTAAAAGACTTTATGTCTTCCTTGGGAAGGTCGAGCATATTTTTGTATTTGACCATTATATTGAAGGACGAGATGGCGCGTTCAGGGAAGAGGAAATTCGGTATTTTATTGTCCTGCAGGATATTCGTGCCCTTCTCGACCAGCCTGCCGCCGATGAAACTCGTGAATATGGGCTTGCTGTCCTTGCTGGCCACAAGGACGTCGGCGGTCTCCTTTATCTTGCTGTTGCTCTGGGGCGTCAGTATCACTATAAGCCCGTTGACATTCGGATCTTTTAGAAGGGCGCTTACCGCGACCTTATACCTCTGGTCATCGGCATCGCCTATGACGTCCACGGGATTATTCAGCGCGGCTGTCTTGGGAAGCGCCCCCCTCAGGTAATCGACCGTCTCTTTGCTCAGGGGCGCGACTTTCGCGAACTGTGAACGCTCGACCGCGTCGACCGCGATTATCCCCGGCCCGCCGGCATTAGTTATTATCGCGAGGTTCGGGCCCTGCGGGAGCTTCTGGTATGAAAAAGCCACGGCGTAATCGAAAAGGTCCGCGATCGTCCTTGCGCGTATTATGCCTGTCTGCGCGAACGCTGCGTCGAACGCGGCATCGGAGCCCGCGAGGCTCCCGGTATGGCTTGAAGCGGCCTTTGCCCCTGCCTTGGACCCGCCGGCCTTGCAGATTATCACGGGCTTCTTGGCCGTGACCTCCCTGGCGACTCGCATAAATTCCTTGCCGTCCTTTACATCTTCTATATAGCCTAAGATGACTTTCGTGTCCGGATCCTCACCGAGCGCTTTCAGCAGGTCAGTCTCCGATATGTCGGCTTTATTCCCGATGCTTACGAACTTGGAGAAACCTATCTTCTCCTTGACCGCCCAGTCGAGTATGGCAGTGCACAAGGCGCCTGACTGGGAAAAGAAAGCTATATCTCCGGGAAGCGGCGAGATTGCGGCAAACGAAGCGTTAAGGTGGGCGGTGGAGCTGATAAACCCGAGGCAGTTGGGGCCGAGCACCCTTACCCCGTGTTCTTTAGCTACCGCGGCCAATTCCAGCTCGAGTTTCTTTCCTTCAGGGCCTGTTTCCTTGAAACCGGCGGTTATGACTATTGCGGCCTTTATGCCTTTCTTGCCGCATTCCTTCATGACTTCGATGACCCCGGCCGCCGGGATGGCGAAGACCGCGAGATCGATATCTTCCTTTACGTCGAGCACCGACGGATAGGCTTTATCCCCCATCACCTCGGTATCTTTGGGGTTTATCGGATATATTTTTCCTTTATATCCGTATTCCTTGAGATTGAATAGTACGTCGTGGCCGATCTTGCCTTTTTTGGGGGATGCGCCGATTATGGCGATGGAACGGGGGTTGAAAAGCCTGTCCAGACCGTTTGAGCTCATTTCATATTCCTTAGATTTTTTAGGTTAACAAGCCTTTCCGAGCATTACGAAAAGGTGGGATAGGGGTATTTTATTAGGAAGGGGCAAAATTGTCAACGAAAATTTGACAAATCCTAGAGATCGCATGCGATCTCTAGGGCCCCAGATCCTAGAAATCGCATAGCGATTTCTAGGAATCCCGGATGGGATCACTGTTTTGCTATCCAGTCGAGGGCTTGCGAAATTATCGCCGGGGAAGGCCATTCGTGTCCGCCTTCGAATTCGTGCTTATAGACCTTCAGGTGGTTCGTATCTAACTTCGTATAAACCTTCTTTACCTCCTCCAGATTAGAGTCTTTCTTTCCTATACACAAATAGACGGCTACATTTTTGGCTATCTCCTGCCTTTCATCGGCGAACCCCGCGGCGCAGGCGATCACGCCCTTGAATTGGGCCGGATGGCCATATGCCATTTTAAACGACATCCTTGCTCCTCCTGAAAGGCCTGCCGCGTAAAACCGTTTTTCGTCGACCCTGAAACGCTTCGGGATATCTTTAAGCATTGCCTCTTGCGCGCTGACTATGGGCTCCCACGGCCCGTTCTTGGCATCATGCGAACCGACAACGATCCATCCCAGGTTATCCGCGGCGTAAGCAAACCGTTTAGCGGCATCTTCGCCGTTCCCGTTGGGGTCAAAACAGAAAAGAACGGGTCTCTTGGTTTTCGTATCATAATTGGACGGCAGACGGACGGTATACCTATATGACGCGGAACCCGCATTGAAACTTATTGTATCGACAAGCTTAACGGGTTTTTCCTCCACCGGCTTTTGTTCCGCCGCTTCTTTTCTTTCTTCGGGTTCCGGTTTGGCTAACTTCTCATGTTCATCTTTCGTCACCCATTTGCCGTCGTATAAGATAAGCCCTTTGGCTTCCTGTTCGGCCGCAGTTTTTTTCCACTGTTCGTGCTCGGATTCGCGCTGCTGTTTTTGATCCTCCCATTTTTTCTTTAATTTCGCGTTCTCGCCGTCGCTCGCTTTTGAGATCGATTCTATGAGTGACTTGGGATAGGTCATCCTGCCGATATTTACGGCAACGACCACCGAATCGTCCGTTTCTATCTCTATCACACCTTCGACAGAACCGCCGGATTTGAGGCAAATAACATCCGCGAAAACGGCGGTAGGAATTAAGAGGAAGATAATAAGAAATAAAAGCGAGTGTTTTTTCATTTGTCATTCTTTATTTTCTTTAGAGCTCTTAATAATATCCTTTATCTCGATATCTAAATTTGAAGTTATGAAGCTTTCTTCTTGTTTAAAGATCTCTTTTTTATTTAATCCTTTATCCTTATCAAATGCTTTCCTTAAAATTTCGAGCGCTTTCTTTTTGTCGTTCTTCCTTAAATATGATACGCTCAATCCCAATGCATCGGTTGCCTTAAACTTGCCTTTCCCGAGAACCTTCTGGAAGATTTCGATGGCTTCGTCATATTTACCATTCTCGTAATACGCCCATCCAAGGGTTCCAAGATGATCATGATCTTCGGGACCTAATTCCACACCCTTCTTTGCCCAATAAATCGTCTTGTCTCTTTCAGAGTTTTCTATTATAGAATCCCATGCGAGGTTATTGTAAGCGCACCCAAGGGTCGAACCATATTCAATGGCTTTCTTATAATAGAAAATAGCTTGTTTGAAATCATCTTTTTTATCGAATAAAAATCCCAAGCGTTCATAAGTATAATGATATTCGGGATTTATGCTTTCTTCAAGTTTGAATTCTCTTATTGCATCATCGACTTTATCCTTCTTCTTATAAGCTAAACCTAAAAAATAATGGGCTCTTCCAATATCCTCGTCTAATTCCAAGGCTTTTTTGGCGTTATCAATAACTTGTTCAATATTATCTTTTTTATAAAATACGCGGCAAATTTCCACGCGAAGCTCTGGGCTATCGGGCATGATTTCCAGGCCCTTTTTCAATAACTGAAGCGCTTTATCTACTTCATTTACATCAAAATACAATTCGTTCAACCAAACATAAGCATCTGTGTATTTATTATCCAACTCAAGGCATTTAAGATATGACTGCTCTGCCTCTTTAAACATTTTTTTATTTCCATAAATTACTGCCAGATTATAATAAACTGCTGGGGATTTAGGAGACAACGTCTGAGCCTTGAGGGTTTCCTTAAGCGCCTTATCATATTCATGATTATGGGAATACCTTGAACCGAGACTCAAGTGAGCCAATGCAAAATAAGGGGCTATATTAAGGGCCTTCTCGAGCAGGACCTTCGTTTCATCATAAATTTTTCTATCATTTTTATTGCTACCTATAAGAGCCATATATTTATCCCAATAGCAGTCGGCATCAAAAGGGTCAAGCTTTAAAGCCGCGTCATACATATAATCGGCTGTATCTATCCGGCCCGCAGGGAAAAAATTTGCTAATTCTTTATACGCAAGAGAAAAATTAGGGTCTTTTTTTAGAGCCAACCTCAGATAGATCAATCCTTCAAAAAAAGATGTGACATTTCTTTTTGAAATATTTTCTCCCTGATAAGCCCCCTTGGAATATAATAAAAAACAGCTAAAATCAGGAAGATAGAATTCTTCTATTCGCCTTCTCTCTAAATCTGAAATTGATACTTCCAAATTTTTAACTATTTGAAAAATCATCTTTTGGCTCGCCTTCAGAAAGACATCTTTTCTACACTTAATCTCATCTAAAACTATGGTTGCATTCCTCTTTTTATCAAAGATTGAAACGCTCAGGATCAAACTATTGTTATCGCTGCTTTCCTGAGAAACCCTGCCTATCAAAAGGTATTCTACTCCCCGTTTTTCACATGCTGCGGTCAGTTCCTTTCCGTTTTTTAAAAAACAATTTTTCTCGCCAGGTTCGCTGTAATAATCTAATATTGAAAACTTTCTTATGCACATTAAATTTCTTCTAAATACCCGCTGTAAACCGATATTGATCGGCTGATGTTCCTCCGCTAAGCTGCCTACATCAAAATAGGAAATGCCTATTCGCATAGGATCCTTTATAATAATATCTTCCGGAGATATTACGGGTAAGACAGCCTCAGGATACTTTCGTAAATTCGGCCGCGGCAGTTTCGATAATTCTTCGAAAGTCATACCGGCAGTTCCTTTATAATCAAGTACCTCAAAGCGGTCAAAATAACAACTCCCGAGCATCTGGTAATTATACAAGGCGAGCGCCTTAAAACTTAAATCCGTATCGGAAAACTTTATATGTCCGGCATCGACAAAGCCAATTTGATTCACTGTAACATCTACCGGCAGCCAAGTACCATTATCATAAATTTCGTTCCACATATGATACCCAAAATAGCCGTGGCCATAAGAGATCCCGAGAACGCCCTTTGCGGGTATGCCTAATGAACGGCAAAGAGCGCAAAATAAGACCGCATATTCCGAACAATCCCCTTCCTTGATCTTCAAGACATCTCTAGCGGAATAAAATCCTTTCTTTTCCGTAAATTTAATCTCGCCATTGATCCATTTGGAGATCTTGGTGACTTTTGTAATTATGTTCTCGTCGGCGCCTGCTATCTCCAAGGCGAGGGATCGAATTGCGTTATCGTTAATCTCGGCGTAAACGGAATCCGCTAAATATTTATTTGTATTTTCTCTCCCGATCTTAAATATCCTGTCGGGAATTTTTATATTATTCTCTACGATGACTTCGTAATTATTATTTATAAAACTGACTTTTTGACGGGGACTTCTTAGGATCAAATTGTTCCTGATGAGCGTAAAAGAACGGCCCTTTACTTTCAGATAATAAAGTTTGTTCAAATCCACCATATAAGTAGCAACCGGTATCGAAGACCTCTTGGATGCCGGCAATATCGCATCTTTTTCGACCTCAGATTCAGGGATTACTTTATATAACACATTTATATTTTCATATTGACCGCTAATTAATTTACCGTCTTCATCGATTATAAATCGTTGATTTAAATTATCAAAAGTTTTGCTGCTGACTGCAATTTCAAAAAAAACCTTCTGTTTGCCCCCGATGGGTGACTCGAACTTTCTGACAACCGTAAGTTTTTCTTTTATGACCTCAAGAAAATCCTCTTCAAAGACGTCAAATTCATAGGACCCCACCCCCAGATTTCTATCAGCCACTAATTTCATTAAAATGACCGAGGGATACACTTTGCTGTTTGTTGACACCTTGCAATGCGTAACGTAACCATTTCTGGTAATATCGATTGCAATACCCTCTTTTGTCGCTCTCGCTTCAGCATAGAGTTCGCCTTCATACTCATGATTCTTTAATTCTAAATGGTCTAAGCTTAAATCCTTATTGACAAAAACGATAATTTCCCCTGTTTTTTTTGAATCGGGCGCATCCGCAGTCGGATAGTCATAGCTCAGTATCCTCACTTCGTGCCCTTCTTTATCCTCGCGGGGCAAAATCCGGTAGTTAAAATAGCCTGTCTTCTTGTTTTCAAAAAATATATTGCCCCAATATTCTTCATTGATTGCATCAGCCAATGTGTATCCGGTGGACATGGATATTATCAAAATTGTAAAGAAAAATTTAAATTTCATGTATTTTCGTCTTTCTTTTTCATAATAAAAATTTTAGTAACTATAATTTTTTGAATGCTGCTTGTATTATTATACCTCATAATTATAAGTATTTAAAGGAGTTAGGCAAAGGTCTTTGATCAATTTGTGGAGGGTAAATCAGTTTGGCTTTTGATTATCTATCAGTATCGGGTGGCGCACTCTGGGAAATAAGAATATTATCCTTGATAAGCTACAATTTTAGCAGAAATCCCTGGGGACAGTTCTGGGATTAAATACAAAAACGTCCCCTTACTTCCCTAAAAAGCCAAGTCGCTGGTTGGAAAGCCATTTTCTAGGTGACTTTGGGATACTGTGTATAATTTTTGCACCGTGCGCTCTTGAGGCAGGATAAAACTACTTGTCAATTAAGTTAATTCCGGACCCTATTTTTTCTCTGTTCTTTTTCATTTTCATGGCATTGTAACATAAAAGCCATGTTTTATTAAAATCGGCGCTAAAATTCGTAATGCAAGGTGAAAAAATACAAGCATTAAAACGCCTATCTGGAATAAGGTTGCTAACATACTTAAAATAATCGAGACTAATTTGTTTATCTTTGAAAAATTTTTAAATAAATAACCTGCCGTGCCAACAAAAATCAGAATACTTACCAAAAGTATTACCGGTAACCAAAATTTTTGAAATATCTTACCACTACCTCCTTGACCCGCTAATACATCAGCTATGAAAACTATCGAACTCAAAAATAGGTAAGCTACATACCCAATAATGCATAAAATAAATGATTGCATAATTATTCCCCCTTTTCTTAATATAAAGGAATTGGTTTATCTGCACCGGGTTGCCACCCGGGCAAATTTGGTATATTGGAAACACCGGCATCTTCTAAAATTCCATAAGTATAGGAGTTACTATTATAAAAGGGATCAATTGGCCAAGGTGTAGCATCATATGATAAATCATTTTCATATTTTCCTGCTGAATTCAAGATATCTTTTATCAAATTTGTATCTGAACGTTTATCTAATATCCTCTGGCTATTTTTTAATTTTTCAGGTCTGTCAGCGGAGCTGCAAGGCGTAGCTACTAATTTACCATCTTTAGGATTGGCACTTAAGGTAAGTTCCAATTCGCCCTTTGAATTCTTATAGAAACCTGAGTTGGCAAAATCACTTGGATTATCGGGATGAAGTATAATTACCGTGTGGCTCCCCATTCCTAATACAGGCCTTGCTCCTATTGCTACATATAATCCCCACGGATCATACTTATTAATGGGATCGTTATTGAGGTAGACGTAAAGGTTGGGTCCGTCTATCATCTCCAACGGGTCTTTGGTGATGAAGCGCCCTATTAAGGGGTTGTAATACCTGGCGCCGAAGAAGACAAGCCCTGTCTGGGGAGTGTATTCCTTGGTCTTGTAGGCGTATTTGGATTCCAAAGAGCCGGACTGATAGATTATGTTGCCGAACGCATCGTAATCGTAGGTCTGGATGACAACGCCACTGCTGTTGGTTATCTGGTTGACGTTGCCTAAGTTGGAGTCATGATAATAGAGCGTATTCGTCCAGTCGAAACTGCTTACAAGCCCTCCTATCCCTCCGGGGGCTGAAGGCAACTTGGAGTACATTATCAGGATATTATTTGAGGGGTCTCTTTCAATGAGCGGGGCAAGGCCGTCATAGAGGTATTTTACCACGTTGCCGCCTATGTTGGTAGTGATACGTCTGCCGTCGCCTGAATAGGCGTAGTAGGTATTTATATAGGGGGTTATTATGCCCCAGGGCCTGTTCTCGTAGTCGTAGTAGTAATAGGTGGTGCCGGTCCTACTGTTGGTTTCAACAACGAGATTGCCGTTGTTGTCGTAGGAGTAGCTTATCGACTCATACGGTAAAATCCTTGAAGTAATCTGGTTGGCGGCGTTATATGAGTTGGATATGGGGAGGCCGTCTCTTGTTTCTGAAGTGCGGTTTCCGGCATTGTCATAGGTGTAATTTCTGGTGTATGGGTATGAGCCTGTTTTGTCCTCATGGGTGAGGCGCCCAGCGTCGTTGTAGATAAAGTTATAGGTGTTGCCGAAGTTGTTGCTAATAGTTGTTATCTTACCGAGACTGTTGTAGTCATAGTGGTAACTCGAGAGGGTGTTCTGGGAACCATCTTTAACCGTTAAGGTGTTTACCCTGTCGTTGTCGTAGTAGAGCCATTCGGTGTAGGTGGAGTTGGGATAGTTCATTCTTGTCAGGCGGTTAGCGGTGTCGTAGTAAAAGGTTGTAGTCTGGCTCTGGGAGTTGGTCAGGGTATAGGGCAGGTTGTTGGCGTAGTAGGCGTAAGAGAAGTAACCTGCCGGAGTGGTCATGGATATCCTGTTACCCGCGTAGTCATAGAAGTAGGTTATGGTGTCGTTGGCCTCGGGGCCGTCTACGGACGAGAGCCATGTCCTTGAGTTGTAGGTGTAGGTTGTCGCGCCATAATAATCGGTCATGGTAGCTGTTTTGCCATATCTGTTGTATAAATATACCACAGAGTTCGAGTCCGGGTATGAAACGGAATAAAGCTTGCCCGCTAAGTCATAGGTATAGGTGATGGTGTTGCCGTTAGCGTCTGTCTTGGTCTTGAGCTTACCGTTCTTGTAGTAGGTGCAGGTTGTTGTTTTGTTTAAAGGGTCAGTCTCGGTTAAGACGACGTTGACGTTGGGGTCATAGGTGTAAGTGGTGGTGTGGCCGTTCTGGTCTACCACGGAGGTAAGGTTACCTACCTCATCATAATTGTAGGTCGTAGTATTTCCCAAGCCGTCTGCGACTGTCTTTATGCGGTAATAGCTATCAAAGGTGCGGCTTTCGACGGCTAAAAGCGTGCTGTCCGGACGGTATTTCTTCATGGTAGTGTAGTTTTTGCTGTCATTGAGTAATGGCGGGGAGCTTTCATAAGTGAAGATAGTTATCTCTTGGGTAGGGTCGGTTACTTTAGTCAGGCGATTGTAGTGGTCGTTGTATTCGTAGGTGGTCTCAACAGGATTACCGTTGACGTAGCGGATGAGTTTCGTCATATTACCGAACGCGTCGTATTCATATTGCGTTACTTTGGTTCCAGGATCGGTTATGCTTACGCACTGGTTGAGTTCATTGTAAACATAGGTTGTTGTATGATTATTCGCGTCCCTGAAGGTCAAGAGATTGGAGTTTTTGTCGTAAGTATATTCTTCATAGCTTGAGTCGGGATAGGTCTTTCTCGTGAGCCGGCCTAAACCGTCATATTCGTAACTTGTGGCAATCGGATCACTGCCGCTGTTATCGCCGTATTTTGAGGAAGTCATACGACCAAGTGTATCGTACGTGTACTGAATATAATTGCCTTCCCCATCCGTTTCCTTGGTGGTATTTCCGTATGTGTCGTAGGTATAATCCGTGGCTATGCCTTCGGGATCGATTATCTTCGTAAGACATCCGTACTGGTCGTACTGTTTTTCTATCGTCGCCGTTCCCTGATTATTGGGAGAAGGTGTGTATCTATGCCTTAGATTGCCATTTGAATCGTAGTCATATGTCCACGCCCTCTCTTTGGGATCTGTTATCGAAGTGATATAATGAAAAGTGGGGTCATAAGTAAAATACGCGGTATAACCTTCGTCGTTGTCGAGCTGCAAGGCGCTGCCAAAACGGTCTTGCACCCAGCCGCAGCCTTTGCCGTTCTCATCCGTAACCGAATCGCGAATATAACTATCATCGAAAGTGTAATTTGTTACGCCGTTATTTGAATCCGTAATGCGAGTAATCTTTCCCTTCACGTATTCAAAGATGCTGGTTCTGTTGCGCATGTCGGTTATTGTGGTAATGCCTGTTTCAAAGAGATATTCATAAGTCGCCTGATTTCCTTTTGCGTCAGTAACGCGGTCGCAGACGTCGCTTATGTTCGAAGGGTCCCTGATATAATGATATTCCGTCCTGTTTCCCTCTGAGTCGATATACGCAGTTACGTTATGGATATTGCTTGCGTCATTATATTCGTATGTTTCCGAATAATTTTCGGGGCCTGTCACCGAAATTAGGTTTCCATTGTCATAATAATAATTATAGGTAACCGAAAGCGAACCGGCAACACCTGTCACCGTCGAAATCCGGCCGTTACTATAGGTAAAGTCAATATGCCTGTCCCAATTTTCGTATATCATATACAAAATGGGGCCGCCATAAATATACGAAAGACGGTTTCCGTTTAAGTCCTCAATATATAAAACACGACGGGTACCTTGATAGTTATCGAAATGATATCTCTGTTTCCCGTACTTAATGGTCCAGCGCATCCAGTCATATGTCCCGTCACCATTATTGATTAGCTCCGAGCCGTCGCATTCAGGCCCGTAGTAGGAGCCGGCGCCGTTATACTCGTAACTAAATATCGTTCCATCCGGCCCGGTTATGATGACTTTTTCGGGATCCTGCCCTTGAGCCGGGATTACCTGCATTTTGACATCGTGCGCAAGCGCCCAACCAAAGCCTATTTTGGAATCAACCTCACTGCTCGATGAATAGGTCCTTGTAAGATTCAGGCTGATGCCGTGTTTTCTCCCCCTTCCTAGTATGAATATATCTGTCTTCGGAATGATCACCTGGCCGCCTGTTATGGCTATTGGGTCAACGGGGGTGTCGCACTGTGTCGACGCGCGTTGCCCGCTTCCCATATATGTCATTCCTAACCCGCCGTCCGCATGCGGGTTATGCCCCGTCATCGAATCGTAAAGGTTAACACCCATCAAGTAATCCTCAGGAAGGCTTGCCTCCAATTTGCCATACTCTACTTCCCATTCGCCATTCGGAAGAACACCGGGATCGTTCTTAGTTATGCCTCCCTCGGATGACCGGCGATTACCGCCCTTAATGGCTAACAGCTCGTCGGCAGCTAATTCTTTAACGTCAGGACGAGCCTTGACCGCCAGTATCTGTCCCTTCCATCTGGCCGGAAGCTCTTTATAGCTAATGAATTCGCTTGATAAATTATCTCTAACCAATATGCCGGCTGATCTTATACTCTCAAGGAATGCGTAATGACCGCTGTCTATAAACAGTATCGCTTCCCCGTTGTATTCCTTCAGTTTTTCTGCATCAATCTTAAATGCTGATACTTTCAAACCGTTATTTTTGGCCGCCTTTATAAGACCAAGTAAAGTGGTCCCGTCTTTATCCGTTCCGGCGGATTTAGCTATCTCTTTCGGCGTAGATTTTATACCGTAAGTCTTAAGCAATAAATTCAATGCATATGGGCCGCAAGCGTTATTTAGCGATGTCGCCGCTGACTGTTTGCCCAATCTTTCTATCAGCTTCAGCACCCCTTTGGCCTCGGCTGTCAGGAAATGATACGGATAATTGGACACTAGCCGCTCAAAAGTTTCTTTGGCAAGCGGATAATTCCGCTGGTAATACCGGACCTTTCCTATCCAGAATAGAGCTTCCGCGGCATAGTAGGTGTCGCTGTTTAACGCTGTTTCATATTCCTTAAGGGCTTTTTCATAATCTTTGCGTTCAAAATATATGTGGCCTATCTCTATATGAAGCGGAGCCACAAATTTACCCTCATCTATCTTGCTCTGCGCGTAAGCTATCGCCTCATCCGCCCCGTAATATATGACCTTACCCGTCATAGGATCTCTTTTCTTCTTCTCGCGTAACGCTTGGACGATCTTAATATCGTCTCCTTGCGACTTAAAATATTCTATCGCCTTGTCGAATGACCTGAGCTGCCAATATATGTCCCCCAAAGCGTCCAGGTCGTTTGCTGTGTTAAAATATTTGATTGCCTGGTTAAACTGCTTTCTTTTTAGGGCCATCCTTCCCAATCCGGACATATCGTTGGCATCAGTAAAATACTTCTCGGACTTTACGTAATCGCCAATTTCGCCGTAGAGAAAACCGAGGCCGGAAATATCATTAGCCTTTTGAAATAGTTCCAACGCTTTGTCGAATTTCTTGTCCTTAAGTTGAGTGAGACCTAATCCCGAGAGGTCGTTGGCGGCTGTAAAACAATTCTCCGCCTCCTTGAAATCACCCGCTCCCAGATAAACGTGACCTAACAACGAAAGATCATTCGCATTCTTGGCATATTGCGCGGCTCTTGCATAATCTTTCTGCACGCAATAGGTAAACCCTATGCCCGAAGGGTCGTTCGCTTTGGTAAAACTATCCAGCGCTCCCTTATAATTATGCCCCTTAAGATACGCATAGCCTAAGGCGGACGGGTCGTTTGCCTGTTTCGCGTATGATAGAGCGGCGGAATAGCTATTCATACCGTTATAGGCGACACTTAAGCCGGATTTGTCGTTTGCCTGGCTAAAAGAGCTGATAGCTTTGTCGTATTGCCTCTTGCCGCAGTAGGCATGGCCTAAGGCAGATAGATCGTTTGCCGCCAAGGCATATTTTATCGCTTCGTCGAATTGTTTCTTTCCTGAATAAGCAAGGCTTATCCCGGAGAGATCATTTGCCTGCTTAAAATATTTTAAAGCGCTGTCAAAATCCCTTTTGCCGCAGTAGGCATGGCCTATCCCCGAATTGTCCTTGTTAGAAGCGAACTGAGTAAGCGCCTCGTCGTATCTTCTTTCAGCCAAAAGGACAAGGCCGAGGCCCCCTTTGTCCCCTGCCTGGCTAAACCATCCCCGCGCTTCGTCTATCTTATTTTCTCCCAGAGCCGCCAGGCCCATCCCCGAATAATCATTCGCCTGCCTGAAATATTCTCTTGCCTTGCTAAAATCTCTTTTTCCGCAGTAAGCGAGGCCTATCCCCGAGTAATCCTTCTTCTGCTCAAAGTGTCTTATTGCTTCATCATATTGGCGTTTTCCGCAATAGGCCATCCCCATCCCGGAAAGATCATTTGCTTTTTCAAAACTTTCCTTCGCAATGTCGTAACACCTCATCCCCAGATAAGCTATCCCCGCGCCGGAATAGTTATTCTTTTTTAGATATATTTCCAGCGCTCCTTTATAGTCGCCTTGCTCGATAGCCCGGAAGGCGATAACATCATCGGCAGATTCGAAACCCAGTATAAATAACGAACCCAATATCAACGCCGCGGCCACTAAAACTATTTTCCTTTTCATCACGCTCTCCTTCTTTTTATTGGAGCGTCTTGCCAATGAATAACAATATTACCGCCAGAATGATCAGAGGAGTTATTGCCAAGAACCTGACAAATCTATTCTCAAAGCCGCTATTTAGAATCACTACCCCTATTGCAGTGCCTGCGGCGAAAGACAAAAACCAGATATTCCGTGAAGTTAAGCCGATGGTTAAAAAGAGTCCCGCGAAAACACATTCTATAATCACGGCTATCTTGCTGTTAGCAAGGCTGACGGAGTTATCGGCCGTGACGGGAAAATCGGCTTTTTTGCTGACAAGATAAGCTAACGCGGCAATAGAGGAATTCACCTGCGTAGCATAGAACATGAACGTATACATGGCAATATAGCGAAATCTCTTTACGGGATGATGAATCATTTCCAAAATGGCCGGCAGTATTGGTGCGACAATGGTCAGGATAAGCATGGAAAAGAAATCCCATCTCCAAAAAAGGTTGCCCGAGATCCCGACCAATGTCCCAACGAAAGTATCATTGAAGGCAAGCGGCATTTTAAACATTGGGCCTTGGAATTGGAAATGGTAAAAATAGAACGGCAGGATTATCCCTACCGACAAAAGAAGCGCTAAAAACGGAAGGCCTAACAACAGGCTCTGAGCTGAAACGATGATGTCGAATTTTTCAATCCAGCTTATATTCCTGCTTTTGAGGAAATCCGGGTAGAATTTAAAAAGACATTCCGCCGTTCCCCTTATCCACTTTTCATTTCTTTTCCTATACTGGCGGTAGGTTGAAGGAAAATCCTCCATACAGGTTACGTCTTTTGCGTATACGCCGTAGTATCCCTTCTCCTTTATCTTCATAGAATACGCGAGGTCCTCTGTCGCCACCTCGGGGAAACCGCCGATCGCCCTTAAAACATCGAGGCGCATTAACGCCCCGTGCCCGTAGAACATAACAAATCCATATTTATTTTTGGTACTCAGGTAATGGTCGCAATGGAGTTCGATCTGATAACCGAGGCCTTGCGCGAAAGTTGATTTTTGATTCGAATTAAATTCCTGGCGCGATTGAACGAAAGCAACACGCGAATCACTAAAATACGGAAACAGTTTAATTATATAGTCGCTAGGTAATAGCGTATCGGCGTCAGATACGCTGAAATACTCGAAGTTCCCTATTTTACTCAATCCGTAGTTTAAATTACCCGCTTTATACCCGATCCTTTCCGGGCGCCGTATTACACTTATTGCCTTAGAATATCTGGCTACAAATTCGTCTATTCTCTCTTTGTATTCTCTGTTGGTGCTGTCATCCAAAATAAAGGTACGGAAATTGTCGTAGCCCTGAGCGAGACAAGTTAAGACCGCCTCTTCTTTAAAGTCATTGCAGGTGGTATAGAGCAATGCGACCGCGGGAGCCTTTTCCTGATTTTGCCGAACGATATTATAGCCCGGCGTAGATTTGATATATGAGAATAGAATTATTACAAGGTGATAAAATGCATAAAACCAAAAAATATTAAGTAAGATACTAAAACATGCTACGGCAATTTTAGCAAAGATATTTTCTGGACCAACAACAAGGGCTAACACGCGGGGGCTAAAATAAAAAGCGGCGCATAGCCAGCAAAAGATCATTGTGCCGAACATTACAGGGTTCTTTTTCATCTTAATTAGGGTTCGAAAGGTGTCGAAAAATTAAAACAAAAAACGGCGATTAGAAAATCGCCGTTACGGAATTAATTTGGTACTCTAAGCGGGTAAAACTCCATCGGAATTTCTCCTTAAAAGAGCTTTCGCCGGAAGAAAAAAGGAAATCTATTTTATCTCTTAATTAAAATGGCCACTCCTTAATATGATTACGTAGGGCGGCACTTTTATCAAGTGCCGCCCCAATGTGGTTTAAGTCTCTAAAACGACCAGCGGATGGAGTCTATGTAGAATGTAGTGGCGGATTCCGCGGTGATCTTGAACGGGCAGTAGACTTGGCTCAATGTAGCTCCCGAGAAGTCGCTTATCGGTATGGAGACTTCCTGCCACGACCCGCCGCTCGACGAGATATACTTCGTATAGGTATACCCCGCAGGCGCCTCTATCTCCACCTTTAAGGTCGTTGAACTCTTGACCCAGAACTTAAGGTAACCGTTGGCATACGTCGACAGGTCTACTGTGCCGCTCGTATGGAAAACACCCCATCCCGCCCACGCGGTGCTTATCGTCTGGAAGCATTTTGTCCCTTCAGGCGGGGTTTCGCCGGTATAATCACCGTTCCAACTGCCGAAGCCCCAGGTATAGATACTGCTGCCCTGCGGTATCCCGGAATCGGAGTAGACGCTGTAAGCGGTGCCGACGGTGATCTTCGTTTCGGGTTCGTAGGGCTCTCCTGTTGCGGTAAACCTGAAGGTATCGTCCATGCCGATCCTCTCCTCATACGGCTCAACGCCTTCCCTCTTATGGTCGAAGAAGTAAGCGCCCCACATGTAGTTGCTGCCGTAAGGGGTATTTTCGGGAACCTCTATCTCGAAGCTTTCGTCTCCACTTCCGTCCTCGATAATAAAGTCCTCGCTAGCGTAAGTTTCGCCCGTATAGACATCCTGCAGGAATATCCGCAGGGTCAACGGGAAGGTCACCGCATACGGCTTCCATGCGGTTATCGTGACTATCGTGTCCAGGCCTTCCCAGACCACCGGTACTTCAACCGTAGTGTCCGGATTGAAGTCCGTCGGGAAGTTCTCGTCCTCGACCTTCAATCGCGGCGCCCAGTATAACGAGGTCGGTACCTCATATTTATCCGACGTCTCGGTAAACCAGGTTATCCAGTTATACTTTCCGCCGCTCGCCGAATCCTCCAAGTCCGTATCGGCCGGGTCGTAGTCGGGAACCAGCGCGTATTCCGGGACATACGGACTCCTGAAATCATCCAGGAGGCCATTTACCGACTTGGTCTGCAGCCAGTCTTCCAGCCTAAACTGGGCTGCCGACGGATAGCCGGCCAATGTCATCTTCTTTAGCAAGGTGATGATATCGGTGGCAAGATCTCCGTCGGTCAGGGTTATCCTGTAATATTTACAGGCGGTGTCTAAGTTTATCGTCGGGTTGTAATCGCCGGCCCAGTTGCCCGAGGTGTAAATATTGGTCCACGAGCTTCTGTCCGGGGACTTCTCGACGGTCAACTGGCTCCATGTGCCCGCGAAACTAAAGTTCATCGTCAACGTCGGAGATGTCGCTGAGGAGATGTCTTTAAATGCCATGGACAACTGCGGCCTTGTGCCGCTCGTGTTGGCGTTGCTGATCCATGTAGTGGTTGTCTCGGTAAGCCAGCTGTTGGGGTCGGCCTTGCCGTCGAACATCGGGCTGCCGCCGTAGACCTCATTTGTAAGGCCGTCGCCGTTATCGCCGTCTTCCTTAAAACCGAAGTTGAGTTTAAGCGTATCATTCCTCGTGTTGTATGCGATCCAGTTATCGAACGTCCTGCCGCCGGTTGAAAGGAATGTCGCGCCGGCGTGGTAGAGGCCGTAGCCGGAGATGCTGGACTCGTAACCCGGGTCGTTAAACGAGGTGTAGAAGCCCATATGGTCCGTCCACGGGTCGGCCGAATCCCACGGATAGGTATAGATCGTCCAATAGATGTTATCGTCGCCGCTCATGGTCGTATCCGGGATCTCGAATTGGAGGTTCTCGGTCCCGTTGGGATCTATCGTCCATATCTCCTTTTCGGCTAACAGGAAATCGCCGTCTTCTTCATTCGGCGTGGCATATTTAAGCTGGATCCTCATCTTATAGATCTCTCTTGTCGTCCAATCGAAGACGTTCTGAGAGACCTGGCCGAATTCGTCCGTCAACTGGTCGTCGGTGTCGACGCCGTAGTTGAAGACGAAGGTCTTTCCTTTCTTCTCGCCGGTATCCGATGTGGCGAAGTAGGCGTCGTCGAAATAATACGTTCCCTGGTTCCATTCGTATAATTCGATTGAGGCAACCCTTTCCCAGTCTATCCCCGCTGTCTGCGAAACGGGCCATGATATCAAAGTCCACTCGTTCTGGACGGCCGACATCGTCGACCAGACCGCCGAGCTTAGATTGCCCCATTTGTCCTTGAATTTGATCTGTAACGAATTGCTGCCTTGCGTGTCATATACCCAGACGTAGAAATCGGTCATAGTCGCCAGATTCATATATCCGATAGGCGCGGCGATGTTAATACCGAGCGTGCCGCCGCCTGATGCGGATATCATCTTGACCGAACGGGTGCCGCTATGGACGATCGTCGTCTCGAACGCGGGATTAGACTGCCAGGCGTCATAGTAGTAATCGCCGGGGGTCGAATTGCCGGGCTCGAGGTTCTGGAAGGAAACGTTCTCCTTGGTCAGTAGGTTGCTTATCAAAGCAGGTGCGGAAGAGGCCGCGTTCTTTATATCGGCGATCTTCGTGCCTGTCGTAACCGTCGTCCAGGAGATCGCGGAAGCGCCCGAAGCCGTCGCTATATTCTGGCCGTTGGAGTAATCCTTGGTGATGTAATGAGTGTTGTCGGTAACCTGCAGGTTCAACAGGTCGCTTAAGGTCGTATACCCTGAATCGACGCCAAAGGCGCTCTCGATCCTTCCGGTGCCCGATGAGCCGTCCGGCTGCTTGATGCCGACGCCGCCGTCCGTGGCCACGACCGTAAACTGTCCCGCCTGCAAATACGCCTTTATGTTGTAGCATTCGTCGTTATTCATGACATAGACGCTCGGCAGGACCACGATCGGGAAGAATTCTTTCAAGTAACCCCAATCGAGGTTAAGCAGGTTGCCGTCGAGGCCTCTCTCGTTATCGTCGATGAAATAGTAACCCAACACGGGTTCCCATACGCCCAGCTGTGAGGCCTTTGCGCCCACTCCTATCTTTCCGCTGGCGAGGCCGGTGTTGGTAAACCCGCCTTGATACTCATTATCAAGATAGACCTGGAAGTTCGGTCCCGCCGCGATAACTTTCAATGTATGGAAGGTGCCGGCCGAGAGGGGGTTTGCGAGGTTGGCTACATTACCTCCGAACTCCTGGCCATTTACCCTTCCGCCGTACTTCACCCTCCAGAGCCCATAGTTGTTGTAGGGCTTGACGTAGTAGAAGTTGTTGTTATCCTGATAACGGAAGACAAGGTACGCCTCCGCGAAGTACGGGTCCATTGTGACGTACTTGAATTTCATCTCGGCGGTATAGTCTGTCCATGCCGAGTTTCCCGCAACCGAGATATTATAGCTCTGGCTCATTCGGTCGATGCTGTACTCATAGCTCGGCACCGTCCAGCGGCTCGAACCTTCCGCCACCGTCCAGTTGTTCGCGTTGCCGCTGCTGAAATCATCCGAGAACAGGGTATTGCCGCCGCTCGTTACCACGACGTCATCGAAATCGGTGACCGCCGGGTTGGAATGGACGTAGCCTAAGTCCTCAAGCCAATCGCAGACCTGGTTTACCTTATTGTAATGGGTTGAATACAGCGCCTGCGTCTTGGCGGACCTTACGACCGCTATGCGCTGCGGGAAGGAAGTCTCCCTGCTGATAGGCGTATTCTCCCATGATTGATATTCATACAGGTCCTCCCACTTGAAATTGACGGAGTAGCTCTGTCCTTTGTTTAACGCGGTCGGAAGAGACGTGGTGGGAGCCGCTCCCCATTCCAATTGCGTCTTTTGATACGACTCCGCCACCTTTACGCTCGACTCCTCCAGCCAGGCATGAATGACGTAATTTCCTCCGTCTGGAGTCGATATATAGTCGCTGTCGGCCTTGTTCGCATCCGGTATCCAGAGCCACAGCGTCTGTTCGCCTGCTCCGGTGACGGTGGTATTCATCGACTCATAGATCTCGTTGGGGGTGTTATCCCCGTTGTCGCCGTCTTCCTGGAAAGCGACGTATAATGTCAGATCCGATGCCGCCAGGGTATCATACCTTACCTTGACCTGATACGACTTATCCCCCATGGGGTGGACGACAGCCGGCGCGTCAAGTATCGTAGCCTTCTTTGAAGGAGAACCGCTGTAAGCCTTTATCAGTTCATGGCCGTCGGGTACCAGCGTCAAATTAAACGTCCCGTCGCTGTTCTCTTCTATAACCCCGCCTGTGGTCAGATTCTCGACTGTCCTCCCGCTGATCAGGCTCGTCGTTATCGTCACGCTCTCGTTCTGGTCGTTTCTGTAATTCTTGGCCGATATCAGGATGGAGCCGTCGCTCCCGGTCCTGTAACAGACCTGGACATATTGAGAGCCCGTGACATTCAAACTCGGCTGTATGCCGAAGCCGGTCAAGAATATAGCCTTCATCCAATCGTAATGCTTTGCCCACGGGATTATATCCTGTTTGCCGTCGCCGTCTCCGTCCGGGCTTATGTCTCCCAGGCTGAACGTCGTTATAGCGGCCTTGGATGTCCCGTTGTCCTTTATCACAAGCGCAGGGTTGCCGTTTGAATGGGTGGCATAGACCGTGCCTGTCGTAGCGGTGATCATATTGCTGTATTTCCAGACGCGGAAGACATCCTGTCTTGATGCGGTCAACGGCGAAAGCGCCTGGGTGACCGTCGTGGTGATGGGCGTAAAATTAATCCCATATTGGCCGTTTCTTGCCGGGTCATCATAACCGGAGGTATTCGCGGCATTGACGCCGAAGATATTGCCCATCTCTGTTGTGAAGTCGCCTAATGAGTTTACGTGGTAGTCCTGCATTCCGGGCAGGTCCGCGTCCGCGTAGATGTTGACGCCCGCGGGAATTATCTTTGTGCGGATATAATTCATATCCCCCGGGTAGGTCCGCATATTCCTCGGCAGTATTATAGCCGCGTAAGAACTGTAATCGGCCGGCGTGCCGTTATTCTTCTCGAAACTCTGGAACGCAATCTGGCTTCCAGATACATAGGTCGCCTGATCTAAATAATAGACGCCCTGATTCCATTCATAGAGCTCGACCGATGCGATCCTGTCTTTGTTGAGATTGGGAACGCTTGGATACTGCGTCATGTCCCAGTTTATCTGTGTCCACTGGTTCTGCACCGAATTGTTCGAAGACCACAGGCAATAGCCGTCGCCTCCCGACCCTCCGTCGCCTTCCGCGTCTCTTAAGCGCAGTTGGATAGAGTTATTCCCCTGCGTATCATAGACCCAGACAGAGAAACCGGTAGCGCTGCTTAAATCCATTACCTGAGCGCTGTTGGCCGGGTATACCGCAACCGTCCCGCCGCCGCTTCCGGCAGTTATCTTCAGGGATCTCGTCCCGGCATAAACCGTCGAAAGGTTTATCACGGGATCAGACTGCCAGATATCCTTAAAATATTTCGAAGCCAAAAGAGCGGTCCTGTCGATAAATGCGGGGTTCAGCCCCAGCCTCGTCAACGGGCCGTAGAGCTGCTGCATGTTGCATTCATAACGGTTATACATCCCGTCGGTCGCATCCGACCAGTAGAACGCCACATCCGGGGTGGGGTCGGTCGAATTTCCTATAAGCCCTTCGACGTCTATCTGCTCCATCAGATTATAGGTATCCCTTACGACCCAGAACGAAGGCTTGATCCTTCTGTCGGCATATACGATGCCGAAACCTTTTTCCCTGTCTGTAATATAGGGCCTGTCATTCCAGGTGAAGACGTGGACGCCTATGGCACCCGCTTCCAATTCCTCCCATAAGGAATTTCTTATCAGCGGTCCCTGGTTCAGTTCGTTCATCCCGGAATACATTGTCTCGGAACTCGTGAAACCGGTCTCGGTGCAGAGAACGGGCAGACCCGTCCTCCATTTGGCATTTATCACTCCCCACCGGCCTGTCTGGGACTCATGCCCCAACAGGTCCCACGGATAATTATTTATAGACCAGAAATCAAGCGGAGCGCCTATATCCCTGCAGGCCTTCGCGATCTTGGCCGTATCCTCTGCGTGATAACGCCAATCCTCCTCGCCCCATTGCATGCCGACGGTGGCATAGGAGATAAGATGGTTCGGGTCGGATTGCCTTACCGCCTGCGCGCCCAGGGAGGTAAAACTCGCTATACTATCCTCTCTCCACTGGACCAGGTCCCACCATGCGCCCGGATTATAGACGGCCGGGTTCGGGTTGCCGCTGGCGATCCCGCCCGGATCATTCGGCGGCCACTTCGAGGTATCGCAATAGTCATCGCGGGTGTAATATTCCGGCATTATGACCGTGGTGAAGGAAGCGTATGTTGTGCCCCAAACCTGGTTTAATGCGGCGATAGTGCCATATTTTGCCGACAGCCAGGTCCTGAAGGCGCTTTCGCAATCGGCGTCATAGCCGTCCTGCTTTCCGCTCCATAGCCCAAGATAACCGTATTCGTTTCCGACTATCCAGCCGACGATAGTGGGATTGTCTTTGTATCTGGCCGCAACGGCAGATAGAAACTCGGCATACTGCGCGCGGGCGTTGGCGTTCTCGTAGGAGATAATATCCGACTTCCAACGGGCCTGTTGAAATACCCCCTCGTTATCGTACCCCGGCGGATGCATTGTAAACCCGCTCTGAGTAAACCAGTCGGGCGGCCATTGATAACCGACGAGCGCGAAGATCCTGATGCCGCGCTGGGCCGCTGCCTGCACGAAATAATCGTAGTTCGTCCAATCGAACTGGTTATCGCCGGCTGACTCTATCTGTTTCCAGACGAAATCGACCCTTATGGAATTAACATTTGCCTTGACCATCTCGTCCAGGTCGTAATCGATCTGCTCGAAGGTCTGCCACATGCCGAGGGGCCGGTTCCATGTCTGATACGCTATCCCGTGAGGGATCCAGTAGTCGTTCTTTGCCTCGTCCCATAAATAACCGTTTTTAAATGTAATAAATACCTGCCCCGTAAAATCCTGATCCAGCTGGTCGGCGCTTAAAGGGGTATAACTTTTTGAGGCGGGGCTGGTCTTCCAGCCGAACTTTGAGGGAGTAACCGTATAATTACCCGACGATAAACTTACAAATTCGTAATAGCCGTTTGCGCCTGTCGTGTAATTCTGGCTTGCCGCTCCAGTCAGGGCAACGGATACGCCGCTTATGCCCTGGGCGCTAGAGTCTTTGACATAGCCATTTATGGTATAAGCGTATGCCTGACTCGATAGAACAAAAAGAAAAAGCGCTGTGACAAAAAACCATTTCTTCCTCATCATGTTACCCCCTACTTTTTATCTTAAAAACGTGTCGAGTAATAAAAGAAAAAAACGGCGATTTTTTAAAATCGCCGTTTAGTATTTTCTTTTCGGTGAGAACCGAAACCTGCTGAACTCATTTTTTGAAACCTTCTGAAGGACTGATTTTTTGTCTGAGTCTTCAAGAAAGGTGTGGAAACAGTGGGAGTATACATCAAATATTAATTTTGTCAAGTAAAAATTTTTAGGGCCTTTCAAATATATTTATTTCGTCCCCAAAACTTCCTTTAATACCTGGACTATCTCTTCCTTCTTTACCGGCTTGTTGACGAACTTGCTCACGCCGGTCTCTATCGCCTTGGCGTATATATCCCAGTCTCCGAATGCTGTTATCATGACAACAGGGATAGAGGGAAACTCCTTCTTCGACTTCTTCAGGAAGACAAGGCCGTTCTCGCCCGGCATGGAGAGGTCCGCGAAGACGATGCCGAACTTCTCCTTCTTGATGGCGGCGAGGCCCTCGGCGGTATTAAGCGAGACCGAAACCTCATGCCCCTCGCTCTTCAATATCTTGGAAAAGGCCACACCGAACTCAACATCATCGTCGACCAGCAATATCTTTGCCATTAAAGCGCCTCCTTTTCAGACCACGAACGGCAATCTTATCTTTACTTTAGTGCCTCTATTGACTTTGCTTTCGCAGGATATGCCCCCGCCCGCGGTGATGACCATGTCGCGCGCTATATAAAGCCCCAGTCCGGTACCCACATCTTTTGTAGTGAAGAATGGCTCGAATATCCTTCTAAGATTTTCCCGGGCTATCCCGACACCCGTATCCTCGACCGTGATCTCGACGTCATCCTTTTCCTTTTTTGTATAGACCCTGATCTGTCCGCCCGACGGCATAGCCTCGAAGGAATTCCTCATGATGTTCAACATGATCTGCCGCAATTGGCTCTCTTCGATCCTGGCGTTGGGCAGGCCTTTCTCGAGTTCCTTAAGGAACGAGATGCCTTTGCGGCTCGCCTCTTTTTCCAGAAACTTCACGAGCGAATCAAGGAGGGCGCTTACGTCACAGCTTTTATATTCGGACCTCGACTTCCTCATGAACTTAAGGTGTTCCCCGACGACATCGTTGACCTCCTGGACCTCGTTCATGATGGAGCCTATCAGCGTCCCGGCTTCTTTGGCATCTACCCCCTGGCATTTCTTTATTTGCTCGGCCAGGAGTTCGGCGTTAAGGCTGATAGTGCTCAGGGGATTCCTTACCGCGTGCGCTATCTGGGACGACATCAGCCCCATGGCCGCGAGCTGTTCGGCATTGACGAGCTGGCGGTGCATCCGCCTCTCCCTTTCCGAGAGATACCCCATAGTGACTGCCAGGAGCAAGAGGAATCCCGCGCGCAGCGAGATATCGGTCCAATGGATCTTTATCAGGCAGTCCGGACAGGAAAAGATGTAGACGCCCGAGACGAGCAGGGCTATTCCGATACTGGCAAAGAGGCCGTAATAAAAAGAATGTATGGCGGCGAGGAGGAAAAATCCCAAAGTGAAGGTCGAATTGAGCCCGCCGGTCATCGGCACGACCACGCTGAGGAAGATGAGATCGACGAGCAGCTCAAAGAAATATATCTTGGGGGCCTTGTCGGCGAACTTGAATACGCACAAGTACAGCGCGAGATTGTAAACGAAGTAGATCCCGATAATGACGAGGAATAAGAGCTTGGCGCCGGGGGGCATAGGATGGTACAGCCCCCAGATCATCGCGCCGAAGACCGCCAATAACTTGACCAGCGCGAAAGCGAAATCCGTCGGGTCGATATTAAAGATATGCCTCTCCGGTCTCATTGCAGCTCTTCCTTATATACCCTCAATATCTCGGCCACGCTCCACGCCTGCGATATTGCGCCCTTCGGGTTATAGGGCGGGTCGCCGTCAAAGATCTCGGATACCGTTCCGAGGCCGGCGTCTTTGATGTGTTCCGCGAGGGGAGCTAAAAATCTCCTCGCCTCCTGCCGCGTGTTCTTATTCCTGCCGTAGACGTTAAGGTAGGCGGAGATAAAGTGCCCCAACAGCCACGGCCAGACCGTGCCCTGATGGTAACAGGCGTCGCGCATGCGCTGGTCCCCGGAATATACGCCGCGGTAATTCCTGTCTTTCGGCGATAGGGAACGAAGGCCGTAAGGCGTAAGGAGCTCTTTCCCCACCACATCGATGACCCTTTTTTCCTTCTCTTTCCCGATCAGCCGGTACGGGAGGCTGAGGGCGAATATCTGGTTGGGGCGGAGCGAGGCGTCCGGCCCTCCTTCATTGACGCAGTCATACAGGTAGCCCCCTGCCTCGTTCCAAAAGGTTATCTCAAAACTCTTCTTCGTAAGGTGGGCGAGCCGCGCGCACTCGTGGCGGTATTTGAGATCAAGCTTCTCGCAGATATCTTCCATTATCTTCAGGGCGTTGTACCAGAGGGCATTGACCTCGACGGCTTTCCCGTTCCTGGGCGTCACCACCCATCCGCCTATCTTCGCGTCCATCCATGTCAGCTGCGCGTCCGGGTCTTCGGTGGCGACCAGTCCGTCCTTGTCCATCTTTATGCCGTAACGCGTCCCGTTTATGTAGAACTGGATTATCTCTTCGAGGCAGTCGAGCATATTTGATTCGATGAAATCATAATCATTGGTATATTCGAGGAATTTGTGTATCGCCCAGAAGAACCACAGGGACGAATCGACGCTGTTATATTCGGGCTCTTTCGCCTTCTCCGGGAACCTGTTGGGAATCATCCCTTCGTCGCAATGTTTCGCGAACGTCAGCAGGATATCCTTCGCCTCGTCGTACCTGCCCAGGGTGAGGGTCAGGCCGGGAAGCGATATAAGGGCGTCCCTGCCCCAATCCCAGAACCAGTGGTAGCCCGCGACTATCGTCGGCAGGCCGTCCGGCCTCTTTATCAGGAACGAGTCTGACGCGTTCGCCAGGCGCACGGCGAAATTGTCCTTCAAGTTGACCGCGGCGGAGATCTCGCTGTGCCGCAGGACCTCGCTCGACTCGAGGACCTCGAGCGACCGCATCTTGCGCCCCTCGGTCGAGGCGACGATGTAAGCCTTGTCCCCTTCCTTGACCAGGAAGCCGAGCTCCCCGGGGCTGTAGAGGTCCTCGTGATATTCGAGGCCCCTCTCCTTTTCGCGCTGGTACTCGAAGGACTTGTACCAATATCCCGTCCGCTCGAACCTGTCGGCGTTGTTGGCCAGGTAAATTATCGGCGACTCGCCGTACGGCTTCATCTTGATATATCCTTCCAGGCACTCGACCGACTTGTCGAAACCCGAGTTCTCCATCGATACCCAGTGGTAATCTCGCGCGGCGATAAGCGGCTGCAGCAATAGCTCGAGATAACCCGGCGATTTCAGCACCTTATAAGTGATAACGGTCGTGTTCTCGCCGTGGACCATGAAGACAGCTTTCTCTATGGTCACATCCCCGGCCTTGTAGGTGAATACAGGGAACGGGTCCAGCCTGAACTCCTCGAGATACCTGTAGCCTTCGGGATGGATTATGCCGCCGGGGTAATTGCTGCAGGAGAGGTTATACCGGCTGCCGTCTTTCAGCACAAGGGTCTCTTCAAGCTTTGACAGGACTACCATGCGCGCGAGCGAAGGCCCTACCGCGGCCACGAGCAATCCGTGATAACGGCGGGTATTAGTCCCGATTATGGTCGATGACGCGTAGCCTCCGAGGCCGTTCGTCTCGATCCATTCCCTGGATGAGGCGGCCTGGAAATCGCCGCACACTTCCTTCCCGAAACGGATGACTTCGTCTGTCGCCGGGGATGCTTCCCTTACCGCGTCCTTCGTCATTATCATCCTATTCCAGCCCGCCTTTCGTCTTCCCGCCCTCGGCGTCCAGCTTCCTGAAGAACTCTTCCGGCCGCAGGTTCTCTATCTCTTTCTCGAAATTCTTCACCTCGTCTTCGCTTATGGGCTTGTTTATGACCGGGCAGAGTTCGAGCACCTTCTCATCGATAAATACCGGCGCGCCGGTCCTCACGGCCAAGGCTATGGCGTCGGACGGCCGCGAATCTATCTCCAGGGTCTTATCACCCTGTTTCAGTATGACGGTGGCGTAATAGGCGTTGTCCTTCAAGTCGCTTATGATGACCTTCTCGATCGAGCCGCCGAGCGCCTTGATGAGGTTTACGGTAAGGTCGTGCGTCAGCGGCCTTTTGAATTTCCCTCCCTCGAGGACCATCACGATCGATGTCCCCTCGCTCACGCCTATCCAGATGGGTATCAGCCTCGAGCCGTCCACCTCTTCCAGGGTGACGACATACTGCGCTAATGGAGGGATAAATATCAACGAGTAGATCTTGGCGAGTTTCATTCCGCGCTCTCCTGCTACAATATTAGACCATACCCTCTATCTAGGGACGGTTCTTGAGCCAATCGGAGAAGTGTCCCCTATTAATATTAAAAATTTCTGAAAGAAAATCCCTTTTTCTTGCGTCTATTATATAACAAGGAGGTTTAAGATGCCAAGGAGCGCAAGAGTATTTATAGAAAATGCCTGCTATCATATTATAGCAAGGGGAAACCAAAAACAAGAGGTTTTCTTTGAGACAGTTGACTACGAAAAATATCTTCAACTGCTGAAAAAGTACAAAACAAAATACCATTTTAAACTCTACGGTTACTGCCTTATGAATAATCATGTACATATGGTGATAGACCCCGGGAAACCACGAGAAATATCCAAAGCCATACAGGGACTGAATTTATCTTATTCGATATGGTTCAACGCAAAATATGACAAAATCGGGCATCTTTGGCAGGACCGTTTTAAGAGTATGGTTATTGAAAAAAATGATTATCTTATTACCTGTATCAACTATATTGAGGCCAACCCCGTCAGGGGAAACATAGTAAACAGCCCTTTGGATTATCTTTGGAGTAGCTATAAAGAAAGAATCTTCGATATAAAAAATGGGGTTTTAGATGTACCAGAATTATTTTGAGGGACATTTCTCCGATTGGCTCAAGAACCGTCCCTAGAGCATCTCAAGGACTAAACATTTGAGGTAATTCGATTCGGGGAAGTTCAGGAGGATAGGGTGGTCGGCGGGCTGGATGCGTTTCTCTATGAGGCGCGCGCGCCTGCGCGATTCGGACAAAGCCTCCGCCAGGATGTCCATGAATTGCCCTTCCGAAAGGTTGTAAGAACACGAGCAGGTCATAAGGTGCCCGCCTTTTTTCAGTAATTTCATAGCCCTGAAATTTATGTCTATATAACCGCGCGCCGCGGCCTGTATATCTTTCTTTGACTTCGCGAACGCCGGCGGATCGAGAACTATGAAGTCGAACTGCCTTTCTTCTTTCTGGAATGATTTTAATGTCTCGGAGACCTTCCCCTCGACTGTTTCGATTTTCGTGAGGCCGTTAAGTTCGGCGTTCTCCTTTAATCCCCGGAGCGCAGGACCCGAGGAATCGACGGCGGTCACCTCGCCGGCCGATAGCGCCATATGCAGGGAGAAGAGGCCCTGGTATGAGAAACAATCGAGCGCCTTGCCCCTGGAGTATTTTTCCGAGGCGATGTGGTTCTCGCGCTGGTCGAGGTACGCGCCGGTCTTCTGGCCGCTCATTATATCGACAAGATATTTTATATTACCCTCGCGGACCACTGCCTTCTCAGGCGGCCTGCCATAGAGGACCTCTTTCTTCTCTTCGAGGCCTTCGAACTTCCTCATAGCCGAATCGTTCCTCGCGACTATAGACGCCGGCTTAAGCAGGTCCTTCAGGCCGTCAACGATCGTATCTTTTATATTGTCCATGCCGAGGCATAACGTCTGTATGGACAGGTGCTCGCCGTATTTATCCACAATGAGCGAGGGGAGGCCGTCGGCCTCGGAATGGGCGATGCGGTACGCGTCGGCGTCCTTTACGGTCTTCTTCCTGTACTCTATGCATCCGGAAAGCCGGCTGCGCCAGAACCCCGCGTCGACCGGCACGTCATCGTAAGTGATTATTCGCAGGGCGATCTTCGACCTTTCATTATAAAAGGCCTTGGCAATGAATTTGCCGCTGTTGTCCAGGACTGAGATTATCGAACCGGAGAGGGAAGGATCATTTCTTTCGAGATCATCCTTATATATCCACGGGTGGCCGGTGCGGAACCATGCCGCGCCTTTCCTTGTGATTCTCAGGGACGGGGTTTGCATAGAATGATTCTAACAGGCGATATGCTTGCGTGTCAATTGTGATATAATATCGCCGATATGGAAAAGAAAGGGAAGATAAGGCAAAGCCTCAGGAATTCCTTCATAGACGGCGCATTCTGCTCGGCGATGATAGGTTTTGTCGACCAGTATATAACGCCGTTCGCGGTCGCGCTTAAGGCGACGAGCGAGCAGATAGGCATGCTTACCGCTTTCCCGAACCTCGTCGCTTCCCTGATACAGCTCAAATCGGCGGACGTTACCGAACACCTCAAGAGCCGCATGAGGATAATAAGGATATTCGTATTCTTCCACGCCTTTATGTTCCTCCCTATCCTGCTTATACCGCTCATTTTCACCACTAACAGGGCGGGATGGCTTATCGTCTTTGTCACAATGGCGGCCTCTTTCAACGCGTTCCCGGGCCCGGCATGGACGAGCCTGATGGCCGACCATCTTCCCGCGCGCAGCAGGGGAAAGTATTTCGGCTGGAGGAACAGGCTGTTGGGCATGATCACCGTGGCGTGCGCGATTCTCGCGGGTTTTATCCTCAATATCTTCGGCAAGGATAAGCTCTACGGTTTCATGGTGATACTCGGGCTTGCTTTTGTGTCGCGGTTCATATCCTGGTATTTCCTGAGCAAGATGTACGAGCCGCCGATAAAGGTCACGAGCGAGCACTATTTCACGTTCTGGGATTTCATAAAAAGGACGAAACAATCGAATTTCGCGAAGTTCGTCATATATGTCGCGAGCATCAGCTTCGCCCAAAATATCTCGGGGCCGTTCTTTGCGGTATATATGATCAGGGACCTCAATTTAAGTTACGGCATGTACACCATCATAGTGACGTCCTCGACCATAGCGACCCTGCTTACCATGGGGATATGGGGAAGGCATGCCGACGTGGTCGGCAACATGAAGGTCATAAGGCTCACGTCGTTCTTCATACCGGTCATCCCGGTCTTATGGCTCTTTTCGCATAATGTCTACTATCTTATAATAATCCAGCTGTTTGCCGGATATGTCTGGGCCGGATTCAACCTCTCGATATTTAATTTCGTATATGACGCGGTCACGCCGGAGAAGAGGACGCGCTGCGTCTCGTATTTTAACGTCATAAACGGGATGGCGATATGCTGCGGCGCCTTACTGGGAGGTTTCCTCGCAAAGAGCCTGCCGCCGATATTCGGTTACCGGCTGCTGACCTTATTTTTGCTTTCGGGCGTCCTGCGGGCCGTATTTTCCGCGACTATACTTCCTATGGTAAAGGAGGTCAGGCGCGTGGAAAAGATCAGCAGCCTCGACCTCTTCTTCAGCATCACCCGGCTGCGGCCGATAGAGGTAGAAGGCGAAAAAGATATTTAGGGACGGTTCTTGAGCTAATCGGAAAAGTGTCCCCCATCCAAATACTAAGGGGACACTTTTAGCTTTGGCTCAAGAACCGTCCCTCTTATTTTCCGGAAGAGGGACTTAAGGATATTCTCGTATGGGTCGTCTATCTCCAGTAAGAGTTCCCAGACGGCGCGGGCGCGCTGGTATTGCTCGGGATTGGTCGGCCGCGGAGTGCCCCCTCCGTCATGCCATCCTTCGGGGGTGTTGAACCAGTAGGCGCTCGGTTCGTGTCCGTAGACGATATAATAGCAGCCGTACGCCGCCTTAAGCGCCTCTTCTTTAAGGCCGAGGTGGTACATGGTCGCGGCCATAAAATATGTGGAACCCGGCCAGACCTCCCTGGCCATGTTGATATTTATATCGCTTCCGTCGGCGTTCCTGCTGTTAATGGCTCCGCAGTCGCCCACGCCGTCGCCGTTAAAATCATTGAGCGGCACGACGCACATCTCATAGACCTTTTTCAGGTATCGGACCATACGCTCGCGCGGAAGGATATCGGGCAATTCCGTCGTCTCGCAGAACCTCTGGCCGTTCAGCCCGTCGGCCATTATGGCGCCGGAATTTTTTCCCGCGGTGTCCATCCTGTAATACTGCCCCGCTTCATTCCACAGCTGTTTGTCGAGGTTTGTCCTCGCTTTATCAAGGAGTCCGAGCGCTTCCTTAAGTATCGGGTCGCGCTGGACATGCGCCAGCTTTACCACCGCCTCGAGCGCTCCGACCCAGAGCCCGCCGCATAAGAGGCTGGTGCCGTACAGGCCCCACGCGTCGTAGGTATTATCCGAACCGTTGTTGTTCGGCAGCCCGTCCCCGTCCGTGTCCTGGGACTTCATGTACTCGTAGGTCATCTTCACTGCCGCCCAGCAGTAATCTAGGAACTCCCTGTCCTCGCGGACATAATAATACCTGGCTACCTGCTGGATGAACTTGGCGTGCAGGTCTTTCCAGTGCAGCTTGTTCGTACCGTAGTTATCGAATTTGAAGAACGGGTCGTCAGCCGGCGCGCCGAAGTCGTGCGGCGTCTGGTGGAGGCTGTCGTAATGCATTATACCGTCGGCGAAACACCTCAATATGTCCCGTTCTATCTCCGGCCAGAACTTGAGCGTCAGTATCGAACAGTAATGCCTGACGTCGAAAGTCTCGCAGAACGGGTAGCCTATCGATTCCATGACGAAGAACTTATGGTCGTCCTCATGGAGCCCCATATATTCCCGGTCGTGGCCGGACTTAAGCCCGGATTCGTAGAACGTCCCGCCGAACTGCGTGTAATATAATTCGTTGAAAGCCGCGGTCTTGAGCCAGGCCGGGTATTTCCTGTTCCTTATGACGGGATTCATCCACGCGTCGACCTTCTTCTCCCATTCCGGGT
The DNA here is from genome assembly GCA_041653595.1 of Candidatus Omnitrophota bacterium. NCBI lineage: Bacteria > Pseudomonadati > Candidatus Omnitrophota > Candidatus Omnitrophota bacterium. The sequence goes on from JBAZFB010000001.1 coordinate 129,443, forward strand.
AATTCGCGAGGGCTTCTTTCGCGATATTGAAGGATTGCGCGGAATCCCGTCCGAAATATTCGGTATATTTCCTCCACCACTCGGTACCGGTGACGCACGCGTCGCCGAATTTCACTACCGGAAAATCCCACGAGAGGACGACCGGCACTACCTTTGACTCTCCGGGACCGAGCGAGACCTTGACCGCTATGGCCGCGGCCGAATCAGAACCGTCGAGCCTGCTGTTGCCGAGAAGGCCGTCGGCCTTAAAATCCCTCCAGACCTCGGAGCCGTCGCCGTCCTTATTCCAGCTGAGCGCGTATGTAAGGACCGCACCCTTATCCGCCCTGGATGCGACGCACCATTCCGAATTCTGTGTCTCGGGCGTATTGTCCGGGCGGTCGGCCTTTAAGACTATTCCGGTGATGTCGCCGTCATTTTTGAGGATATTTTTATAGCCCCTCCGGCGCAGGGACCCGCTGAAAGGCGGCTGCGGCCAGGTGAGCATAACCGAGGCCTCGGCTTTCTCCTTGGCAGGATTGGAAAATTTAAACTGCCAGACGGCGACAGGATAAGACGTCTCTTTGTAATTATTCGGGATTATAGGCGAGAAGAACTTCTGCGAGATATCGAGGGTGAAGCAGTCATACGTGACCCATCCCTTTGGCTGGAGGGCGCAATACGCCGCTTCCCCTTTATTTAATTTATCCCATGCCGGTTTTAGCGACGGGTTCGTCCCGAGCGTCTTTACTTTAGCCGGGCCGGACCCGACTTTCTCGTAGACATGGAACGCGCCCTCATAAAGCCATGTCTGGTCGTAGGCGCCGCACTTGAGCGCCCAAGGGCCGAACGCGCCGGAGATGCTGTACATGAAAGCTCCGGCGCCGAACCCCCCGAGCGCCACGCCCCTGTCCGGGCAGGAGCTCGCCGTGTTAGAAGGCACATCGCCGAGACCCCTCTTCCAGGCGCAATCGGGTATCTCGAAAAAATCCCTCTTCCTCGTCATCTATTCCAGTTCTTCTTCTTTTATTACCTTTATTTGTACCGGCCCTTTATAGATGCCGCCCTGCCTTTCGTTGTCGTATACCTTCACAGCTATCACATTCTGCGAATTGAGGTTCACGATGCCCGCCGGGATCTCGTAATTCCTTTCTTTCTCCCATACCGACTGGACGTGCGGAGGGAACAAACCGCTCTTGCCTACGAGGTTATTGTTGAAGAAGGTCATATCGACATCGTCGATGCCCCCAAACTGGAGAGTTATCTTAGCGCCTTTCTCCTTCCAGATCTCCCTTCTCTCCTTGGAGAGCTTGAAGCTGTACCAATACCATGCGTATCCGTCGTAGTTGGCGAATCCCTGGGTCTCCCAGACCGCCGGCACATTTACCTCTTTCCACTCCCTGCCCGGAAATTTCAGTTTAGCCCAATTGATATCGTCGCCGGTCCTGAAATACCATTTGCCCGAAAGGTCCAGCGTATCGAGGACCTTCTTCGGCTTGGTGAAACCGCAGAGTTTAATCGCTTTCTTGATGTTCTTGTTCTGCGCGAAATATTTCCAGACCATCCCGGTCCTGTAGTTCTCTATCATAAGGACTATCGGGCCCTGGTCGATGCCGATATATTTCGATGAGACCCAGTTCCTGTCCCAGTTGAACGCGTCGACGAAACCGTATTTGCCCCAGATCTTGTCCCTGTAATTGGCATACATATACCTGGCCGCCTTTATCGAGAGGTCCGGGGTAAAGATGATGGAGGATATCGCCGCTGTAGGCGATACCGTCCCGTCGTTCTCGCCGTTAGGGGCCCCGTAGGCCTTGTAGCCGTCCGGTCCGTCGCAGGCGGTCAGTCCCCAGCAGTCCGGGCCGTAGGTCTTGCTGCGGTTCGCATTGTCGATGCACCACTGCCTGTTAGCCATCGTCGCCTGGACCGAGTTTTGGAAATAATCCATGAAGCTATCTTCTTTGCCCTTGAAATCGACGTAGCAGTGCGAATACTGGTGGGTAAATAAAGCCGGCGGGCCGGTGAACCTGAAGCCTTTATAGGTCGTGAAACCCCTGTTATAGGCGCTCCAGGAATCGGGCGACATCGGATGCGTATCCGAACCTATGCCCATAAAATACAGCACCAGGTGTTCGGAGGTATAACCCGACCACCTGTAAGGCAGAAAACCCTTCTCCGGGAACCAGCCCATGCTCGGGGTGGTGCCGTTGTCCATCATCCACGCCCAATCGACCCTGTCGCAGATCTCCTTCGCAAGCCCCTCTATCTCGGTGCCTTTGTAATATTCTCCCACGAAGACGACTCCGGCCAGGAGCAGCGTCGTATCTATCGAGGAGAGCTCGCAATCGCCCCAGCGCTTCCCTGTCTTCATGTCCAGGAAATGATAATAGAAACCGTGGACGCATTCTGCCCTGTCCCTGAAGAACTTAAGGGTCGTGATTATCCTCTCTTTTACCTTGTCTTCCGGGAGCCAGCCGCGTTCCACTGCCACGCAGAGCGCGGGCAGGCCGAACCCGACCGACGCGATGCTGGCCATCGGCGAATTGTCCTTGAGGAGGGTATTGCAGGTATCCTTGATCAGACCGTTCTCGGGATTCGCTTCCTCCCAGAAGAACATGCACGCCGAATGCTCAATGAGGTCTAGGAACTGTTCGTCGGTCATCGTCGATGGCTCAGGCGCCTTGCATCTTATCGGCTGCGGCCTGGAAACGTTCGTCCTCTCGCCCTCAAGGGTGAGCCCGTCCAAATAGATCACCCCGGAGAACGGCTGTCCGTAATCATTGCGGAACGTGACCGAAAAATTATCCATATTGTACCAATCGTATATCGATTTAAAATCCGCCAGGGGGATCGTGACTTTCTGCCATCCCGCAGTCACGCCTGCCGGAAGATATGTCTTTATATCCAGCTTCTCCTCGAACGACGAGCCGTCTTTCATTCCTACTTTAAATACTTCTCCGCCCTTCTCCCCCTTCACCCAGAAAATGACAATCCCGTATTTGCTCAGGTCCTTTCCGACCAGGCCGAACCAGAAACCCGATTCCTGTTTCTCCCCGCTTACGTTATATTTCAGCTGGCATACCTGCACGCCTTCGGTGCGGGCCCCCTGTGAGGCATAGGAGTGCTTCACTGCCCCTTTATTTTCCCATGTCCCCTGCATCGCTGCGGAAACAAGAAGGTTCCCGCTTGAACTCTCCTGCGCGCAGGCGATCCCGGCAAAAGAAAAGACCACCACCGCCGTCCATGCCAATACCTTAATCACCGTCCCCATCGTTGCCTCCTATTTTGTCCCCCACAAATACGCGAAAGTAAAAAGTATCCCGAAAGAGAGATGTATCGCTATCGTAAGCGCGTTCGCCGGTAATAGTTCTTTTATCTTATCGAAATGCGCGCTGGCGACCTTCATCGCTTTGACAGCCGCCGGCAGCGTCACGAACGTTATTACCGCCGTGAACGGGAATACCCCGGCAGCTATTCCGGCGAGGACTATGACATATACCGATATCAAAAAAAACTTGTAATACCCGGCTGACTTCGTCTTCCCTACGATGACTACGGTGTTATTCTTGCGCGCCGCCTTATCCGCCTCGTAATCCGGGAATTGGTTTATGAATTGTACGAGCGAGATGAGTATGGCGATGGGGATAGAGGCGAAAAACGCCTCCCACGAAAGCTTCTTCGCCTGGACATAATAGGCGCCGAGGACCATAAGCGTCCCGAACCCGAAACCCGTCGTTACCTCGGACAACCTCGTATAACCTATCTTCAGCGGGTCGGCGTTATAAAAATACGCGATAAATACGCCTGTGACCCCGATCGCGAGGATGGTATACCCTCCGCAGATATAATTGAGATAAAGGCCGATGGCGCTTCCCACTGCGAAACAGATAAATCCCGCCACTTGCACCTGCCGGGGCCTGAGCGTTCCTTCGCGCAAGAACCTGACGCCGCCGCTAAAAGGCGTGGGTGTCTTGTTGATGACATCGTTTCCCGTCTTGAAATCGTAATAAGCGTTGGTGAAATTAAGCCCGCCGTGTATAAAGAGCCCGCCTATGAGGGTAAGCCAGAATAGCCCCCAATCGAAATATCCGGTATAGTAGCGGGCGACGGCCGCTCCCAGAACGATGGGGATCATGGTCGCCGTGAAGAATTGGGGCCTGACCGCTATTATCCAAAGGAGTATCCTGTTCATCTTTTAAGCAGGTCGGATCTCCCTTCCTCGCGGACTGCCAGTACAAATAAAAGGTCGGAAAGCCTGTTAAGGTAGGCCAATATACAGGGGTCTATTTTAGATCTCCTGCCCAACTCGACAACGCAGCATTCGGCCCTGCGCGCCACCGTCCTCGCGACATGCAAGACAGCCGAAACCTCGTTTACCCCGGGAATGACAAACCCGCAGGGCATAGGGCCGCGGCCCTCCATCAGGTCGCCGAACTCTTCGAGCATCCTTACATCGCAATCTTTTATCGCGGGAACGGCGGCCTTCCTGCCGCCGGCCGAGATACACCCTATTATCCTGAATAGGTCTTTCTGCATTAGCCCGATCTTCTTTTTTTCGGATTTGTCTTTTATTTTAGCCTTCGCGAGGCCGAGGAAGGATATCAGCTCGTCAATCGCGCCCTGCGCTTTTATGGACGGGTCGCATTTGAGGACGGACCTGCCGCCGCACAGGCGCGTCCTGCCGCGGTCCCCGTGTTTTGTGGTAATGCGCATTATTCGACCCCTCGCCTAGCTTCAAGGGAGATCCCGTATCTCGCGGTCACGGTCGTCTTCATACCGCCGCGGACATTGAACTCGCCGGTCACAATGCACCATTTCGGCTTGCACGAGGAGACGACGTCTTTGAGTATCCTGTTCACCGCGTTCTCGTAGAATATGCCCATGTTCCTGAAGCCGATGATGTAATATTTCAGCGACTTCAGTTCGATACACGACCTGCCGGGCATATACCTTATCGTTATAGTCCCGAAATCCGGAAGCCCGGTCTTCGGGCAGACAGAGGTAAATTCGGGTATCTCGATCTTTATCTCGTAATCCTTATGAAAGTTCGGAAAAGCCTCTATGGGCGGCAGGCTGTCTTTTATGCCTTTGCCTGCATGTTCGGAAGTATATCCTTTTTTCATACGTCTCCTTGCGCTCCCCGGAATGTTTTAATGGTTAGACAGAAAAAACCCGGAAACCCTGAAATATATAAGAAGGGTTATTATATCGCACGTGGCCAGGACTATCGGCCCGGAGGACAGCGCCGGGTCTATCCTGAAGAACTTGAACAAGAACGGCAGGCAGGAACCGATGACGCCCGAGAGGATTATCGACATCGACATAGAAACGAAGAGTACCGCGCCCAGGTTCGCATTGGCCTGCCAAAGTGTGGCGGCCCCTCCCACAAGCACCCCGCATACAAGCCCGACGATGACGCCGACGAACATCTCCTTCTGGAGCAGCCACCTGACGTCCTTGAAAGACGCCCGGCCGAGGGCCATATTCCTTACTACTATCGTCGACGACTGCATTCCTATGCTCTCCGAAAGTCCGAGCACTATGGGGATAAAAAGCGCCAGCGCTATGACCGACTTCATATCGCGCTCGAACCACCCGAGTATGAACGCGCACGCGAGCCCGCTCACTATGCTTATCGCGAGCCACGGCAGCCTCAGCCTGACTATGCGCGGTATGGACCTTGAGGTTATTTCGTCGACTCCGGTTCCGACTATCTTCGCGATGTCGTCCTCGGCTTCGAGTTCGGCTATATCGACCATCTCATCGGCCGTTATTATCCCGACGAGCTTCTGTTCGTTGTTGACTACGGGGAGCGCGAGGAACTTGTGCCTTATGAAGTACCTTACCACCTCTTCCTGGTCCATCTCCGCGTGCACCTTTACCACGTTCTTCAGCATTATATCCCTTACGTGGACGCCCGGCGCGTGGCTCAAAAGGTCGCGCATCTGGACTACGCCTACAAGATGGTCGCGGGGATCCACCACATATATATAGGAGGGCTTTGACACCTTCTCAAGCGAGACGGTGCGGAAATGCTTTATAGTCTCTTCTATCGTGGATTCGTCGGAGACCGCCAGGAACTCGTTCTTCATTATGGAGCCTACGGTCTCGCCTTTTGCCCTTCTGGTAACCATGCGCCGTCCTAGTTTTGGGTAATATTATAAAACAAAAAACCCTCTGATTCAATCGTCAAAGGGCTTTTCGGTCAAATATCCTTTAGCGCCGCCGTGCTACCTGCGCGCGTTCGTTCCGGCCTGATAACCGGCCTGATAACCGGACTCATAACCCTTGGTGTAGCCTCTCTCAAAACCGCTCGAGTCAGATGCCGGAGCCGCAACTGCCGCCGGTGCGGGAGCCGGTTTCTCGTCCGGCATCAAAACGTCAGCGATAACACCTGCCGCTATGCCGGTACCGGCGCCTATGAGCGCGCCTTGCCCGGCCTTGCCGCCGGAAGCGCCTGAAGCTACGGCGCCCGTGGCTGCACCGACCAAACCGGACTTAATTAGGCCGCTTGCGCCGTCAGAGAATACAGGGGCTGAAACTGAGAACATAAGGGCGATTACCAATATAAATGTGGCTGCTATGCGCATTTTTACCCTCCTTCTTGTTTAAAGTATACCACAGAATGTCGAAAAGTCTATAAGATTTACCTTACCGTTTCGGCCAGGTTTTTGTAATTTTCCTTCGGGTCTCCTTTGCCGAATATTCCGCTCCCGACGCAGGCGAGATCGACACCGGCCTCCTTTATCATCAGGATATTGTCCATTTTCAATCCCCCGTCCATCGCGATGACCGGCCTGCCGTTGCGCCCCATTAACGCGCGCGCCTTATCGCAGACCTCCGGGATGAATTTGGCGCCGTAGAAACCCGGATTTACGGAAAGAAAAAGCAGGACGTCTATATCTTTGAAATATCCTTCGACTTTCGATACGGGCGTCCCCGGATTTATCGCGATACCCGCTTCCAGCCCCAGCGCGCGGATCTTCTGGATGACCGAGGAAGGGTCCTCTTTGGATTCATAGTGGAAGACTATCCTTTTTGCCCCGGCCCTTTTGAACGGTTCCAGGCATTCGCCCGGCTCCTCCACCATAAGGTGGACTTCAAGCTTTAATCCCGTCTTGATCTTCGCCAGGTCCGCGGCCGATATACTCTTAGACGGGACGAATTTCCCGTCCATTATATCTATCTGTACCAGGTCGCAGAAACCTTCGGCCTGGGCGATCATCCTTTTCAGCTCGTCGGGCTTGTCCGTAAGCACTGCCGGCACTATCCTCATCAGGTCGCTCCTTTGTTTATATAATCGAGTAAGAATTCCGCGAGATTATTTGAAGCGAGATCGGTGTTCCTCTTGAGGCGCAGGAGCCTCGGCGGCCACAAGAGCTGCAGGAAAGACCTCGGCAGGTCATCCAACAGCGTATCGCTTACCGTCTTAATGGCAATAAAGGGTGTATCATGTTTTTTTGCCACCGATGAGACCGCCTCGGATTCCATATCGACGATGATGGCGCCTTCCCTTTGGGACGCTTCGGTCTTCTCCTCGCAGGTGAAGAGCGGCAGGGGGGAGCAAAATAACTTACGGTCTCTCAGGTCGGATACGATAACATCGCCTATCTTAAGGTCCTTGACAAGCGCGCCGCAAAACCCTGCTGAGATTATGAGGTCGGGCTTGAAATCTTTTATGATACCCTCCGCCATCTCCCCGGCCTTTTCCGCTCCTATGCCGCTATTTGCGAGGACCAGGTATCCGTCCTTCACCGGTATCACCGGCCGGAGCGATTTAAAAAAATTTACTCCCATCAGGCGCGCCAGGGGCCTGAGCTCCCGGTAAAACGCGAAGATGATGGCGATCTTCTTCATTTTCAGCCCAACTTCTTGAGCTTCTTCTTGACTTCTTCGATGAGCACATCCGGCGTCGACGCGCCCCCGATTATGCCGACCGATCTCACGCCTTTCAGCGCAGACGGCTTCAGGTACTTCGCGCTCTCTATCTGTATCGTATTTTTATTGTATTTATGGCAGAGTTTCTTGAGCTTCAGGGTATTTGAGCTGTGGTGGCTTCCTACGACTATCATCAGGTCGACTTTCTGGGCGAGTTTTACCGCGTCCTCCTGCCTTTTCCTGATGTCGGCGCATATGGTGTTGATTATCTTTATCTCATGGGCTACCCTCATCACCTCGGCAACGACGTCCCTGCAGAGCTCCACCGAATGGGTCGTCTGGAAGATAAGGCCGACCTTGTATTTCAATTTTGCCTGGTCGACTTCTTTATGGTTCGCGACCACTATCGCCTTCTCCTTCAGGTGGCCCAATATGCCCTTTATCTCGGCGTGGTCCTTGTCTCCCACTATCAGGACCTGATAGCCCTCCTCTTCCAGTTTCTTCGCCGCGATCTGCGCCTGCCTGACGATGGGACAGGTGGCGTCGACTATCTCTATCCTCTTCACCGCGACCTTAGCCCTTTCGTCGGGAGAGATGCCGTGCGCGCGTATGATAAGCATCCCGCCTTCCCTTACCTCTCTTATGCTCTTCACTTCCCTGAGCCCCTTTTCGGAGAGTTTACGGGTAATGGCGTCATTATGGACCAGCTCTCCGGTTATATAGGCCGGGACGCCTTTCGAAAGCGCTTCTTCCGTAAGCTTTACCGCGCGGTTCACGCCGAAACAGCATCCTATCTTCCTGGGCGTCAATATCCTCATCTCTTCTCTCCCCGTTTCGCGTAACCCTTCGAGTAGAACCATTCCGCGGATCTCCGGAAGGCGTCCTTTACATCGCCCTGCGGGAGTCCCAGCTCTTTCACCGCCTTTGAACAATCGAAAGCGAACGGCTTTCCGCCGAGCCTCAACCCTTCCCATGGGATAAGAGGTTCCTTGTGCGTCACATATTGGCATATCTTTTGCGATACAAAACCCAGCGGCAGCAAGAGCGCCGCGGAAAATTTGGTCTTCGGCTTAGGCCTGCCGGAAATTTCGCTTAAAATGCCGAATACCTCCTCAAGAGTCAGGTTATCGGCGCCCAGGATATACCGCTCGCCTGTCTTTCCCTTTTCTTCCGCGAGCAGGTGCCCGGCAGCGACATCCCCCACATCAATATAATTTATGACGGTGTCGATATAGCCGGGAAGCCTGCCGTTAAGGTAATCGAGTATCATCTTTCCCGGAGGGGTAAAGTTGTAATCCCCTTCGCCCACCGGCGTCGTCAGGCTGACGGTGACTATCGGAAGGCCCTTCTTGATATATTTGACCGCTTCCTCGTAGGCGAGCCATTTTGAGCGGGCATAGTGGCCGGCCATCTTCCCCAGGCCCAATACCGCCTTCTCGTCGGACGGGTTCTCCCTTGTGCCCCCTTTTAAAATGGCGGCCGTGCTGGTGAAGACGACCTTATCGACCCCCTCTTCGAGCGCGGCCTGGAATAAATTCCTCGTCCCGGTCCAGTTGATATCATAGACTTCTTTGGGATTCGCGTACCAGAGATGGACATATGAGGCCAGGTGGTATACGGTCTTGACCCCGGAGAGGGCTTTCTTGAGCGAATCCGGATCGCGCAGGTCGCCGTAGGCGAATTCGACATCGCATTTCAAGGGCTGCTCCTCGATGAGATTCACGAGATTGGAATTCTTGCGCACGAAGCAGCGGACGCGCTCCCCCCGCTTGTCCAATAGCCTCACTACATGCGAACCCACGAAACCGTTAGAGCCGGTCACAAGGATCATATTTTTCTCCCGGGATTAACTGAACTGCCAGCCGATCAACGTCATTATATCCTTGAACGACTTTCCTTCGAGCACGCTGGCAGGTTCGAAACCGCAATGGACCGCGCATTCCGCACAGCGCGGGTTCTTGCTCTTAGGGCCGTATTTTTTCCATTCCGTCTTTTCGATAAGTTCCTTGTAGGTGGCGAAATGCTTATCGGCAAGCTGGTAACAGGGCGAGCGCCACCCTATCGGGTTGCGGGTCGGCGTCGACCAGGGCGCGCAATCCAGCTCGCGCTTCCCCTGCACAAATTCAAAATATAACGGGGAGCCGAGAAAATTGTATTTTTTGAATTCGGGCTCGAGTTTCCGGAAGAAATCCGCCAGTTCCTTCTTGCGGAAGAAGAATGCCTCGCCCACCTGCGGGTACCCGTAGGCCGGCGATATCAGGAAGCCGTCCACTCCGGCGCCCTGGAGGGTCTTGAACAACTGCTTAAGTTCGCTTATGTCAGTCTGCCTGTAGATGGTGGTATTGGTGCAGACGAAGAAACCCTTCTTTTTTGCCGCTTTTATCGCCTCGATCACCCTTGCGTATGTCCCTTTAAGCCCGGTTATCGCGTCATGCATCTTCTCCGGCCCGTCGATATGGAAATTTATCATGAGGTTGCCGCTCGGCCTCAACGTATCTATCTTATCCTTAAAGAGAAGGCCGTTGGTGCAGAGGTATATATATTTACCCTTCTTGGCAAGTTTCTCTACCAACTCGGATATATACGGGTAGACGAGCGGTTCTCCGCCGCAGATCGACACTATCGGCGCCCCGCACTCATCCGCCGCCTTGAGGCATTCGGCGACGGTCATCATCTTGTGCAGGTCGCGTTTATATTCCCTAATGCGGCCGCACCCTTCGCACGACAGGTTGCACATAAACGTCGGTTCCAGCATTAAAACGAGCGAGAACCGCTTGTTGCTCCTGATCTTGTTGGCAATTATATGTTTCGTCATTCTGGCCGTTAAGCCGGGCTTGAATCTCATTTTTTCAGACCTTTATCTTTCCGCGGTTGGCCGCATATTCCGAGAGGGCGATAAGCGGGAAATACGCGGAATAAAGTTCATAACGCAGGTAGCAGACCCTCGGAAAACCCGTCCCCGTAAAATCAGCCTCTTTCCAGTTCCCGTTCGCCTCCTGGCTCCCTATAAGATGCTCTATGCCGCGTTCGACTGCGGCGCTTTCGTAATCACCGTCGGCAAAGAGTATAAAAAGCGCCCAGGCCGTCTGCGAAGGGGTTGAGGGCCCCTTGCCTTTCTTGAACGGGTCCTCGTACGTCGCCGCCGATTCTCCCCATCCTCCGTCGTCATTCTGGACGCCGTATATCCATTTCGCCGCGGCCGCCAATTCTTCCTTCGACGATCCCCCCGCCGAGAAAGAAAGGCCTCGTGCGGCCAGGAACGTGCCGTATATATAATTTACCCCCCACCTACCGTACCACGTGCCGTCGGCTATCCTGTCTTTTTTTAAAAATCCGATCGCGTCCTTCAGGGGGGCTCTTTTAGCGTCGAAACCGAGCCGGGCCAAAAGCTCGCATACCCTTCCGGTTATATCCGCGCACGTGGGGTCTAGCATCGCGTTATGGTCCGAAAAAGGCACCTTATTCAGGAAACTCTTATTGTTATCCTTGTCGTAAGAGCTGAACCCGCCGTCGCGGGACTGCATCTTCAGCATCCAGTCAAGGCCTCGGGCGGATCCGGCTTTCTTCTGCGGCTCTTCCGGCCCCATATCTATCTGCGTCAACCCGAGCAATACCTGCGCGGTATCGTCTATATCCGGGTAAAATTCGTTCCTGAACTGGAAATACCATCCGCCCGGTGCGGCGTCCCCGGACTTTTTCTTCCAATCACCGGTCTCGTTCACCTGCTTCGAGAGTAGCCAACGTCCGGCCTTACGCATCGCATCATCCCCTTTCGGGAAACCCGATATCCCGAGGGCATATGCGCAAAGCGCCGTATCCCAGACCGGCGAGACGCAGGGCTGCATCTCCGTCTCCTTGCCGTTATCTATCGCTAATTTCAAGACCTCTTCAAGATTCGATCTCAGGAGCGGATCATCGGCCTTATAGCCGAGACAGCTCAGGGCCATTACGGAATTTATCATGGCAGGATAGATGGCGCACAGGCCGTCGCTCTTGTCAAACCTCTCTATCATCCATTGCCCGGCTTTCTTCACTGCCGCGCCCTTCAAGAACGCTAATTTTAATTTATATAAGGTTTTTATCGTCGCATCCAGCAATAGGAAAAGATTCTTCCAGCTTATCACCCGCCTGTCCCACCGTATGCCGCAATCCTTCATCCTGCGTCCGGCCGTGTAAAGCTCGTCTATGCTGAAATTCTTCACCAGGGGCCGCACCGGCCTGAAAGCCCAGATCACCGAAAGCGGCACGACGATCGTCCTCGTCCACGCGCTGAAATCGTAAATATTCACAGGGGACCAGTCCGGGAGCAGGATAAGTTCCGGCGGTATAGCCGGCGCCGCGTCCCAATTCCCGAGGCCGAACATGGCCAGATAGAACCTGTTATAGCTGTTGGACTTTTCGATGCCGCCAAGGCCCAATATTATCCGGCGGTCCCGCGCCATCAGCTGGTTACCTTCCTCAAATCCTTTAAGCTTCAGCGCCATGTAATTCTTAATGGTGGCGTTGAGTTCCGGCGGACCTCCCGGATAGACGGGCCATCCCCCGTTCTCAAGGCGCGCGGCTAAAATAAAATTCACCAGTTTCTCTTCCAACGCGTCGTCCCTTATACCCAGGAACCGCAGAAGGAAGATAGTATCCGCCTCCAGGCCCAGGTCCATGTGGAAATTCGAATGGAAATGGCCGTCGGCAGCCTGTTTGCTCAAGAGATACTCCTGAGCGCCCTTTATCGCGTTTGAAAGTCTCTCGTTCATATGTTAAGGCAGTATCTGATTATTTTTTCAAGTTCTTTTATGTCTACGGAAGTGTTTTTGCAAGGCCCTTCCGGGCGCTTGTTCGGGATACCGAAGACCGGCATCTTCGGGGCGGTGTCCTGTATGCCGGAGATGAGGTCCCTCTCGCACGCTACGCCTATCACCGCGTCGGGCCTGTGGTCTTTAATGGCTTTCCTCGCCTCGTCACCGCCGAAAGCGGTGTAGGCGGTAAACTGGTATTTTTCGCTGAGTTCTTTTATTTTGGCCCTTACCTCGGCGGAGAGGCAGCGAGGCAGGAGGACGAGTATCTTCTTTGAGCTCCTGCCCGTCCGCGTAGCATACATGAGATCATTATGGAATTTGACGAAGGAATTACCTATCTTGTCCCTCGCTATGCCGAAGATCCCGGCTAACCTCACCGTTCCGGAGAGTAAGACGCGCAACGAGAGGCGCCTGACAAAAAAAGACGGCGCGAGCTTGACTTTCAAGACCGCCGATGAGACCTGCGCCAGGTACCAGGCCGCAAGTAAAAAAGCGGAAATGCCAAATGCCGCGCCGGCTATACCCGTAAATTCCGGCCCAAAACTTTCAAAACGCGGCAACGCGAGGTACCAAAACAACCAAACTCCAACTAAGACAAGGAGTAATACCAAAAAAGAGAAAAAAATGAATAACGATTTCGGGGCGTCGCTTGGGCTTCCGCCCTTGGCGCCCGGCTGCCAATCCGCCCATTCGTCGCCCAAAAGCCTGTCTTCCAGCCTCTTTCCCTTCCCGGTCTCTTTCATAAGGGCATAATTATATCACGAATAAAGGGTGGGCGCAATAATGCTATTAAGCGGATTTGCGGATGATGAGCTTGGGATCGAAGAAACGCGTATAGGATTTCCTGTGGGGGGAGTTTATGGAGTTGAGCAGGTCTGAGCCGGCTTCGTAGGCGATATCGACTACGGGCTGGTCGACGGTAGTTATCGGGGGATCGAAGAGTTCGCATATCGGTATATTATCGAATCCGACTATGGCGACATCTTCCGGGACCCTCTTTCCTGCGCCCTTTATGGCCTTTATCGCGCCGATAGCCATCCTGTCGTTCGCCGCAAAGATACCGTCGGGCGGGGAATCGAGCAAGAGGAACTTTTTCGCGACGATCTCGGCGTCCTCGTACCTGAAATATCCGCGCTCCACGTATTCCGGCCTGAATTGGAGGCCGGCCTCTTCGAGCGCCTGTTTATATCCCTTGAACCTCTCCTCGGCATCGAACCAGTTCTCGTGCCCGTGGATGAAGGCTATCCTCTTCCTGCCGGTATCTATGAGGTGCTTCGTGGCGACGTATCCGCCCTTCCTGTTATCGCAGCCGAAAGAATCCGCCCTCTCGGAATACGCGAAGAGCAGCGCTACCGGGACCTGCTGCTTCCTTAATTCTTCGAGTTTTTCAGTATCGTCTCTCGAGATAGCCACCAATATCAGGCCGCCAACCAGCTTGCTCTTGTACATCTGGAGGCATTGGTCGCCGTCAAATTTGGTCTGCGTGAATATCATCAGCTGGTAGTTGTTCTCGTTGGCGGCGCGGGCCACTCCCTTGATGGTATCTATCGCGAAGAAATCGGTATTTATGAAAGTATCGTTAGGGAATACGAGGCCTATTACGTTTATCTTCTTTGAGGCGAGGCTCGCGGCGTGGATATTCGGGAAATACTTCTCTTTATCGAGATGTTTTAAAATGCGCTCCCGAGTCTCCTCGGCCACGTTCTTGTCGTTCTTAAGGACCCTTGAGATGGTCCGGCGCGAGATGTTGAGTTTTTGCGCTAGTTCTTCCAGTGATTTTACGCTCATTAGCTGCCCTTTCCGGTGACTAATATCTTATCAGAGAAGCCGGGAAAAGTAAACTCCGAAAAAAGGCCGCTGCTTTTAATAGCAGCGGCCTTGCCCTGGTTGCAGTTACAATGATAAAAGAACCGGCCCTGCTTCGTCTTATTCGTGGGGGATGAGATTTTAGCAGGGCCGGCCCCTTAAATCAGGTTACTTTTTCCTTTTTGAAACTCCGAACAAACCTACCAAACCCGAACCGAGCAGAAGAAGGCTCGCCGGTTCCGGAACCGGAGCATAATCAACGTTGATGTCGTCATATCCGAAAGTTCCGGTAGATCCTGTCAATGAACCCATTTCCAGCGTCAAAATCTGGAACATCTTGGCGCCAGACGGAACATACCCGGTCGCCTGATAAGATGTCCAATCCTGGTTCGATGTAACAGGTGTAGTCACTATATCCGAACCCCATATTCTGGTAGTGGAATTCGCGGTATAGTCGTTGTAGAACTCAAGCTGCAATTGCCCGCGCGCACCCGCAGTCACACCCGAGGATTTGACCAAACCATTCAGGTAGATCAGACTGCCCGGCTGGACTGCACCGGGGACGGCGTCAGGTACGGCCTGGTAATATCCGGCGTACATCGGAGTGGTAGTGCCCGACTGGACGTTTATAACGTTCTCGCCGTAATTCGCGCCGCTCGCACCAGGTGTCTTGATAGAATGCGATGCCGCGGAACCCGAAGAGAAGAACGACCAGCCTGTCTCTCCCGACTCAAAACCCGGATTGGTTATAAGATTAGCGTAAACATTTGAAGATGAAACCAGAACCAACCCTGCTACTAACCCGAGGAAGAATAATTTCTTCACTCTTACCCCCTTTCCTTTTTGTTGCTGTTGTTTTCCATACTTCTGCCCCCGAGGGCAGAATAAAGGAAAAACTAAAATGTGGTTTACAGGTTCGAGGATTATTAAGGAACTAGGTAAAATTTACCACGCTATCGCATCTTTGTCAAGAAAACTAATTTGCTATTTTTCAGCAATTTTTTGCCCACGTGCGCATCGTCACGCAAAAAAAGGAACAGGCCTTATCTCACGAATGACAGATCGTCTACGTATATCCTTCCGGACTTTTTATCGGCATTCACTGCGTCATCAAACCGGATGACAAATTCCGTTACAGAAGAAAAATTAGTTATATCCGAGAATTCCTTCATCGGTATCGCAAATCTTTTCCAATCCTTTGTTATTCCGGAAAGGGTATATTTCCCGGTCTCCCCTTTGGAGTTTTTTAGTTCCAATTTGATGTTCTTCGAAAATCCGGTCGAGCCGTCGCCTTTGACCCAAAGGCTCAATTTGCCGTATTGCGAAAGATTTAGATCCTGAAGTTTCAGCCAAACGCCGATCATGGCGGGATTCGGGGAATCTACGTCGTAGTCGATCTGAAGGGAGAAACCCGCATCCCCGTGCTTGACCTGCGAGTTAATGGCCGTTGTGCAGCCCTGGGTATTGTCGTTAGGGTCTTTTGACCAAACGCCGCCTGGGCCCATGTCTCCGAAATTGAAATCGGCCGCCATCAATGACAACCCGGTCTCCTCGTCCTGGCCGGCGCCTTCTTCCGTTCTAGTTTTTTCCGTTCCGCCTCTTTCCGCGGGTCTGGCGGCCTTGGCGCCGGGGCGCGACTCGGAAAGGATATATCTCTTGACTCCCATACCCTTGCTTATCTCCTCTGCCGATACGTCGTCAACGTAGAACCTTCCGCTGCCGTTCTCTTTATTAAGGAACTCCACGACGAAATTACAGTTATCGGCGTCGACCGGGGCTATGGCCGACATGGTAATGGCTGTCCACTTCATAGTCGGTGTCCCGGACTCGAACATCGGCCCGTAATCACGGCCTAGTTCCGTCACTACATCCTTGTTATCCTTATCCTTGGTCGTCTTGCGCCATTCTATATGCAGCTGGCCGAAGGCGTTGCCGCTTACCGGGTCCGGCGCGTAGTTCAGGAAATGCGCGGTAAACTTATACCTATTACCCGGTTTAACTTTTTTATTGGTAAAGAAGATGCCGGTCGAATCATTCTGTTTAGGGCAATTGATATATACCGACTGCTGCCCCCTCCTGCTTTCCGTCGTAGAGATCCCGTTATAATCGGAATTCCAGCTGCCCCAATCGAGCGGCGTCTCGTCCTTGAAACCGGGACGGTTCTCGAAACTCTCGTTCCTAAGGAGGTTCCTCCCGACCAGAGGGGTTTCGGCGGCATACAGCGGGACCGTGATCGCAATGATGAGCGCTACTAAAAATATTCGCAGCATTTAAAACACCTTTCTCCCCCACAGGATCATTTTTTTGCCTTCTTCTCTTTCGTCACTATCTCCATGAAGATCGCCACAATTTTCGGGTCGAAATGCGTCCCGGATTCCTCTCTTATTATCTTAAGGGCCTCCCTCTTTGAATAGGCCTTCCGGTAAGGCCTGTTGGAGACCAGGGCCTGGTAGACATCCACGACCGCTATTATCCTGGCGCCGATCGGTATCTCATCGCCCTTCAATTTGGAGCCGTAGCCGTATCCGTCGTATCTCTCGTGGTGGTGCAGGATGATCGGAACGACATCCTTCAGGAAATGGACGGGCCTGATTATGTCCGCGCCGATCTGCGGATGCTTCTTTATCACCTCGAATTCCTTCTTGGTCAGCTTGCCGCGCTTGAGAAGGATCTTCTCGCTGACGCCGAGCTTGCCGATGTCGTGGAGCATGGCGCCGTGCTTGAGGTCATCGAGCTCCTGGTCGGTAAGATTCATTTTTTTGCCGACTTCCGTAGATAACTTCACCATCTCTTCCGAATGTTCCTCGGTATACGCATTCTTGGCGCCAACCGTGTGAGCCAGGGCATAGACCGCCTCTATCGTGTTCAGCCTGTTGCGCCTCAACAGGTCTACGAATTTATTCGTGATATTATTTACCCGCTTCTGTGAATCGGGGTCTACGGGGATTGGCGCGGTTTTCTTCTTACGCAATTGGCTGGACACGCTTATCGTGTCCCCGCCCTGTTCCTTTGCGAGACGTACGCACTTGTCCGCAGTCGTAAGCAGTTGGTCAACGGTAGCGATGCCGTCCTCGGGATACGAGCAGATACCTATGCTTATCCTGAGTTTTACTTTACTTGCCCCGAACCTGTGTTTCTTCATTATCCTCTGTATTCTGTCGGCAAAGGCCAAGGCGCCCTTCTCTTCCGTATCGGGCAGGATGATCGCGAACCCCTCGCCTTCAAACCTTGTGACAATGTCTATACCCCGGGAGGCGTGCTGCAGGACTATAGCGAACTCCTGCAGGACCGTATCTCCGTACTCATGCCCGTAGGTGTCGTTTACGGATTTGAAATAATCTATGTCCACCATAAGTATCGAAAGGGGCGTGGCCCTGCGTTTCGATAATTCAAATTCAGAATGCAACCTCCTCTGGAGATAGCGGTAATTATAAAGCTGGGTATGCGGGTCTATGAGGGCGAGGGCTTCAGCCTCTTTTTTCTCGCGTTCTATCCTCTTGAGCTCCGAAATATCCCTGAATATCCCCTGGGCCACTTTCCTCCCGCCGATCTCGAAGACAGAGACGCTTATATAGACCGGCACCCTTTCACCCCTTGAATTGAATATCTCAGCCTCAAGGGAGGGATTAAGGGAGTTTTTCATTTCCTGCGCATCGCTGGTCATACTGTAAAATTTTTCCTTATAGCTCTCGCTTTCTTCCGACGGATGAAGCTTGGTCTGGTTTACTCCGACGAGCTCCTTTCTGGGCCTGCCTATCAGGTTCTCCGCCGCTTTGTTTACATCTAATATCTCGCCTGTCCGCAGATCCGCGATAAATATCGCGTCGTTAGCTGACTCGAAGATCCTCCGGAACTTCTCCTCGGATTCCTTAAGCTGGAATTCGAGCTTTTTTCTCACGGTAATATCGCGCGCGATGCCGGTTGTGCCGATAACCTCGCCTTTCTCGTTAAAGATGGGGGTCTTGATCGTCTCTATCCACTGCACCTTCCCGTCCTTATTGTGCATCGGCTCTTCTATTATTTTTCTCCTCCCCGTCCTTATGACCTCGGCATCATCTGCCCTGTAGCTCTCCGAGAGGTTCCTGGGCCAGATATCAAAATCGTTCTTACCGACGAGGTCTTTGGGCGCTACTCCGCAAGCCCTGCTAAACGGCTCGTTTACCGCAATAAACCTGCTCTCCTTATCTTTGAGCCACGCGATGTCGGGAATGTTGTCGAGTAAGGCTTCCTGCTGCTTCTCTATCTCTTTAAGTATTTCTTCGGTCCGCTTCCTCTTTGTGATATCGAACATGACACCCTGGAGGAAGAGCGGCTTCCCGGATTCGTCTTTTATTACCGACGCCTCATCGGTGACCCATATGACGCGGCCGTCCTTCCTCGCCATCCTGTAATCCACCCGGAAAGACGACATGGACTTATGGCATTTCTCCAACTCGGCAATGACCTTGTCGCGGTCTTCCGGATACAGCTGTTTCAGCCATATCTCCGCCTCCGACTTATAGTACTCTTCCGGGGTGAACCCCAGCAGGTCCTTGATCTGGGGGCTGATAAAAAGCGTCCTGCTGTCCTTGTCCAGGGACGCGATGTAAGTGACCGCCGGGAGTTTTTCGACAAGAGAACGGTATTTCTTTTCCGTATTCGCCCTCTCTTCGTCCAGACGTTTATGTTCGGTCACATCCTCTACGACCTCGATCGCGGCGATTATGTTGCCGTCCTTGTCCTTGACCGGCGAGGAGACCACGCGGAAATTTACTATTCTATCAAATCGGGGTGTCTCGGTGACGGCCTCATGGACTTTTCCGTCTTTTAGGGTTTTTGCGGTCGGACAATATGAACACTTTTCGTTGCGCGGCGGATTATTGAAACAGGTATAACAGACGGGCTTTTTGTTTACGTCCACTTCCGGGAACCATTTCTTCATGACTTTGTTTAAGGCGAGGATCTCCATCTCCGGGCTTATTACGGCGACGCCCACCCCAAAGTCATCGAATAATGCGAAAGCGACCTTATTATCCTTGACCCATTTATCGTTCTTTACGAAGAGGTTTACGAACATTAACTCCTACGCTCCGTTCAGGGCTTAGTCTTGCCTTTGAGGGTATCCAGCATCTGCTTCGCCTTGTCAATAGAGATGTTGTCGTGGACGATGGCGCGGATCGTCTTTATCATCGCCACCGGATTTCCGGACTGCCATATATTGCGGCCCATATCCACCCCGCAAGCGCCGCGCCTTATCGCCTCATACGCTATCTCGAGCGCGTCTGTCTCCGTTTTTAACTTCGGGCCGCCTGCGATGACGAGCGGCACAGGGCAGCTCTTTACCACTTTCTCGAAATCTTCGCAATAATAAGTCTTAACGAAACTTGCGCCTAATTCCGCGGCGATCCTGCAGCAGAGCGACAGGTAACGGGCGTCTCTCTTCTCAAGTTCCTTCCCGACCGCGGTCACTGCCAATGCCGGTATCCCGTATTCCATCCCCTCGTCGACGAGCCTTGAAAAATTTACGATAGTCTGGTGCTCATGCTTCGAACCTATATAGATAGAGAACGCCACGGCCGAAACATTCAGGCGAACCGCGTCTTTCATCGAAACCGTGATCTCTTCGTTGGAGAGGTCTTCGCCTATTATGGTGTTCCCGCCTGAGGCCCTGAGGACTATCGGTATATCGATGCCCGCGTCAACGCAATTCCGCAGCACCCCCCGCGTGGGCATGAGCGCGTCTGTATAAGGAAGCAGCGGTTTGATAGTCTTGGAGGGATCTTCTAATCTTTGTACGGGTCCGAGGAAATATCCGTGGTCTATTGCGAGCATGACTGTGCGGCCGTCCGGCTTTATTATCCGGCTTAAACGGTTCTTGAGTCCCCAATCCATGTTGTAGCTCCTTTTTTGGTAGGCAGTATAACTAATTATACCCTATTTGCCTGATTTTTCAAGGGGTTGTAGAAACGTTTCGTTTATAGCTCCCCGCTCCTGCTCTTTTCGATCAGGTACTGGAGCATCTCGAGTTCACCCTTATCGAACCAGATATTCCCGCATTTAAAACATTTATCTATGATGACCGGCAGCCCGTATGTGAAGAAGCCGCGTTCCATCGCCTCCCGGCACTTGGGACAGGCCAGCTTATCTGTCACGTTAAAGAAGTTAGGCGGGTTCTCCCTCCAATGGCTCTTCATGAGCGCTTCGGCGGCCTCTCTTATCTCTCCGGGAAATAAATAATTTTCCCTCGCGATCACCCTGCTCGCTACGTCAGAGGCGGCCAAAACCCCTCCGCAAAAACGGCACTTCATTGCCGGCGCGCCCTCATATGATATTTCCGAAAGCGCCTGGCCGCATTTAGGGCAGAACGGCCATCCCTTCCGGGCGTCAACGGAAAGCCCTTCCAATTCGACCGGTTCCTCTTCGACCACTGTCTTAGGCGTCGTCCTTATCCCTCTCTTTAACGACTGCAGGTCGGAGTGCGCCATGTCGAGCAGTATATTAAGGCGGTTCTTGACCGGCGGATGCGTCGAAAAGAGGTCGGAAAATATGCCCTCGGACTCCGAGAGGCTGTCGGTATCCGGGGCAGTTATGAATATCGGCGAGAGCGAGCCGGGTATCACTCCCACTCCGCGCCACCCCCTTGATATAAGATAGAGGGCCTCGGAGAGCGCTACAGGGTCCCTTGTAAGGCGGACCGCGACGGCGTCGGCCCGGTATTCGCGCTGCCTGGAGATGAACATATTAAGGAGATGGTTCGCGCCTTTTACGACGAGAAGGACCAGGTAGACGACCAGGAGATACGCCCCGAACCTCGCGCCGACGCTGACCCTCTCTTCGGAGCTGTCGCCGGACCTCCTCAGGGTGATCCTGTTGATCCCTTCGAGGAGCGCGCCGTAGATACCGAAGAGGGAGCATATCACCGTCGTCGAAAAACTGTCGCCGGAGGCGATGTGCGCGGCCTCATGGCCGACGACCGCCTCGAGCTGGCTCCTGCTAAGCCTCGAGAGCAGCCCCTCGGTGACGCCTATGGCGGAATTTCCCTCGAGATCCGATACGGCGAAGGCGTTCATCCCGCTCGAGGGCACGACGTAGCATCCGATCTTCCTTCCGCCTGTGGCGATAGAAACCTCATCGACGACATTCCGGAACGTCTTATGGTAGGTATCCCCGGGGTCCGGCGCCCTGGCGTCGAGAAGATTCGTCACATCCGCTATCATATTCCGGGTCGAATAGTACCAATGGAGGGATGCGACCGCGAGGGCAACGGCAAATACTATCACAAATTCTCCCGGGGAGAAGAGCTGCGCCGGGCCGGCGAACGAAGACGGGGAACTAAAAAACATCCTCGTCACTATCCAGAGGAGTTCGGCGACGAGGAAATAAAATACCAGCAGAAAGACGAAGACTGCTTTTATTACCCGCGTCTTCTCTTTCTCTATCACGACAAATGAGTAGGGCATTTAACTCTAGGTGAAGCTGACTTTTGGCGGCTCCCTCTCTGCGAGGTCCTTGAGTTCGAAGAACTCTTCAGGCGCGAAACCTAGCGCCGGGGCGACCGTATTGGCCGGGAATGTCTTGACCGTAGTATTATAGCGCGTGACCTCGTCGTTGTAATACTGCCTTGCGAAGGCGATCTTGTTCTCGGTAGAGGTCAGCTCTTCCTGCAGCGCCAGCATGTTCTGGTTCGCTTTCAGGTCCGGATATTTCTCCGCCACGGCAAACAGGGAACGCAACGCGCCGGTAAGCATGTTCTCCGCGCCTTCTTTGTCCTTGACCGTCGTCGCCTGGGTCGCCTGGGTGCGCGCCTTGATGACGTTCTCGAGGGTCTCGCGTTCGAATTTCATGTATCCCTTCGCCGTCTCGACGAGGTTCGGGATAAGGTCGTGCCTTCTCTTGAGCTGGACGTCTATCTGGGCCCAGCCGTTCTTGACCCGCATCTTCAGCTGGACGAGGCCGTTATAAACGCCGATTAGCCAAAGCACAGCGACGACTACGATGACAAGAATGATAAATAATGCGGCCATAGCGCTACCTCCTATTTTTTAAAGTATACCTGATTTATTTCTGGGGTTCAATGATGACTTTTATTGAATCTGCGGCGCCCGCGACGAGCTTAAAACCTTTTCCCGCGTCGGCCAGGGCGAACCGGTGCGTTATCATGTCCTTTACGTTGACCTTGCCCGACCTTATCAATTCGAGGGCCTCAAGATGTTCTTTGGGGCTCGCCGCGTAAGAGCTTGTAAGGGTCACTTCGTTGCGCCAGAAGATATCATTTATCGATCTTGGAAGCGCGAGGTCTTTCTCGGCGGCCGCGAAGAAAAGGACGGTCCCGCCGCGCTCGACCGAGGCCAGCGCCTGCTCTACTGCCGGCCTTGCGCCGGCGCACAGGATGACGGCGTCGGCGAGCATGCCGCTGTTTATGGCTTTCAATTTTTCCGGGGAATATTCTTTAGCGCTAAATGAGCTGTCCGCGCCGAACTTCTTGGCAGCATCAATACGGTATTGCGAAATATCCGTCGCTGCTACAAGTTTTGCGCCGAGCGCCCGCGCATACTGGATATGCAGTAGCCCTGATATCCCGCTTCCTATCACGAGGACGGTTTGGCCCTTTTTGACCCCTGCTATCCTCTGGCCGCGCAGGACGCAAGCTAGAGGCTCGATGAATGTCGCCTCGTCAAAAGAGACGCCTGCCGGCAGCGGATAGACGCCGCCCTGCTCTATGTTTATCGCCGGTACACGGACGAATTCGGCGAATCCTCCCGGATAGAAATTTGTCTTGCGCAGTGTTTCGCAGGCGGTCTCATGGCCGTTGAGGCAATAATGGCATTTATTACAGGGGACGTGGTGGGATACGGCGACGCGGTCGCCTATTTTTAAATTCTTTACGCCCGCGCCGGTCTTTTCAACCGTACCGGCTATCTCGTGGCCGAGGACAAGCGGCACCCTGTTGATGCGGTACCACTCCATGACGTCGCTTCCGCAGATACCGCTCGAGGCCACGCGGATGAGGATCTCGCCCGGCCCTGTCTCGGGTATAGGCGCCTCTTCGAGGCGGACATCATTGTTGCTATAATACATCGCGACTCGCATAGAAAGCCTTTTCTATTTGTGTTTATGTTTGCAGCCTGAGGGGCAGCTCGAGGTCGCCTTCTCGCAGGGAGACGGCTGGGACTTTTTCTTGTAATCGGTCTCGTAAAAACCCGAGCCCTTGAATATCACGCCGGCGCCCCCGCTTATGAGCCGCTTGACCTTGCCGCCGCATTTGGGGCACTTCTCGAGGCGCTTGTCGGCCATCGACTGGAAGACCTCAAATATATGCTTGCATTTCTGGCATTCGTAATCGTAAGTAGGCATCTTCGAAAATTATCTCCTTTATATCCAGCAGAGCCCGTCCTCGGCCAGGTAATCGTCCCCCACCGCGTAGGCGAAAGCCCGGCATCCGCGGCATTTAACTATACGGCAGGTACGGCACTTGCCTTTTAATTTTCCCTTATCGGTCACTTCCTTGAGCACCCTGCTTTCGTTTATTATATCCTTCAGGCCCTTATCGAGTAGGTTGCCGATCTTTATGGCGAACCTGCGGCACGGGAGCAGGTCCCCGTTGGGCAGTATAGCGAAGGCGTCCTCGCCGAGGTTGCATTCCGCGCCGAGCAGTTCCGCGTCGCCCTCTTTGAATTTTATCCAGAACGCCTTGCAGGGCAGCATATCGTCCCCGCGCGCGTCGACCTCCATATATTCGCATATCTCGCCGACCAGCCGCTTCCAGTCTTCCTTATCTATGACCTCGGATTTGAGGCCCTTGCTCTGGCCCAGCGGTATAAAGCGCTCTATTATCAGGCCGTCGACCTTGAGGTCCCTGCACAGCTGGAAAAGCGCGGGCAGCTCATAGGTGTTCGACCGCATCGCCGTGAGCATTATTATGACCTCGAAGGCGCCCTTCTCCTGGAGCAGGTTTATCTTTTCGAGGGCCGTCCTGAAAGCGCCGGCCTTGCGTATCGCGTCGTTAGTCTTCTCAGTCGCCCCGTCGAGGGATATCTTGACCTGCTTTAATTTCTTTATCTCCCTGAGTTTCGCGACGGCATCCTCGTCGATAAGGCTGGCGTTCGTTATTATGGCAAGCTCTTCGGTGGTATCGTGCTTGTCGAGATAGCGCAGGAGGCCGAAGAAGTCCTTCCTCAGGAAAGGTTCCCCGCCGGTGAGGTTTATCTTCGTCTTCCTTCCGGCCGCGCTCGAGGCGATATTCTCATATATCTTGATGAGGGCGGCCAGCGGAAGGTCCGAGGCCTTCGTGAAATCATGCTGGTAACAATGGCGGCACCTGAAATTGCACGCGTCGGTTATGTGCCACTGGAAAAAGAGGTTCTCCCCCATCTTATGACACGCCCCTCCAGATTTTCAGGATCCCTTTTAGCGACTCGAGGTGCTTCTCCTCTTCTTTTATTATATCCTCAAAAGCCTTCTTTGCCGGGGCATCGGCCGTCTTGCCGAGGCATGCTTTAAAGAAGCTGACGGAGCGTTTTTCGAAAAATATGCCCAGCTCTATCGCTTTCTTCTCGTCTTTTATTATGGCGGCCAGGTCGACCGACTCGCCGAGAGCCCCGAAGACCCTTGTATCTATCTCGTCGACTATGCTGTTCTCGTCGAAAGGCCCGGAGAGCTCTTCGGCCTTTTGGCTAAAGAACTTCAGGTGCTTCCTTTCTTCGGTAAGGAGCGAATAGACCGCCTTCTCGGCCTCCACATCATCCACCGATGACAGGAAAAGGCTGTAAAAATTTATACCCTCGGCCTCGAGCCTGCGCGCGATCTTGTACGCCTCCAGCGGCTTGAAGTCCGATATTATTATCTCGTCGCCTTTATACTCTATCTTCATATTATTCCCCTATTATCTTGACCAGTACCCTCTTGCGCCTCTGTCCGTCGAACTCGCCGTAGAATATCCGTTCCCACGGCCCGAAATCGAGCTTCCCCTTCGTCACGGCCACGACTACTTCCCGGCCCATTATGGTCCTTTTGAGGTGCGCGTCGCCGTTATCCTCGCCGGTGCGGTTATGCCTGTATTTCTCTACGCCGTAAGGCGCCAGTTTCTCTACCCAATCAAGGAAATCCCGGTGCAGCCCGTCCTCGTCGTCATTTATGAAGACGCTCGCCGTGATATGCATGGCGTTCACGAGGCAAAGCCCTTCCTTTATGCCGCTCTTATCGAGCGCCTTCTCGACCTGGGCGGTAATATTTACTATCTCATACCTATTTTCGGTATTGAATACGAGGTATTCGGTATACGACTTCATGGTTTAGTAATTATAACAAGAATCATGAGTTATATCAATGCCGGAAATTTAACGTCTCGCGAAGAGCCGGTTTATGACGCAGTAGATATTTTGTGGAAGCGAGTAATAAAGAAAGGCCGAGCGGGACTTAAATTTCCGGCATAAATATATTTTATTATCCTCTCGGGAATGATATCATATATCCATGAGATATATTAAGCTGATAACGATCGTTGCCGCCGTATTTTTGTCCTATTCCCATGCGACCGCCGGAGAGGACTACCGGCCGCGGAACATACGCATCGACGTGGAATACAGGCAGTCCGGCGAGGCGGGCCGGGGGATCGGCTCGGCGCAATGGCGCGCCGGAAAAAACAGCTCTTACACAAAACAATTTATCGTCGTGTTGGACGGTTTTTCGGCGAGCATATTCGTCGGGGAAGAAGTGCCGTTCGTGGCCTATTACAGGAGATTCCTATTTAAGCGCGGCTACATACTGGAAGAGGAAGAGACCGTGATAAAAGATATCGGGACTAAATTGAAGGTCAAGCCCCGCATAGTCGGGAATAACGCCGTGGAGATAACTCTCACCCCCGAAATAAGCTTCATGCGGGACAGGAAACGCCGGACAATAGATATCAAGACGTTAAGCACGACCGTCATCGCGGCAGACGGCCAATCGATCCCGATCGGAGGGCTCCGGAAGGACGCGGAGTTCGACAAGTATTTCTTCTCCGCCGCCTCGCAAAGCGATCTCGAAATAATCCTCACCCCGCATATACAATAGGGGTCGCTTCAAGGAACTTCGCCATATCTTCCGGCAACGGAGTCGTAAAACCAAGGGGTTTTTTCGTAAACGGATCTTCAAACCCTATCTTGTGGGAATGAAGCGCAGCTCTCCTGAACTTAAGTTTATAATCCTTGGCGAACGCGAATTTTCTTTCTCCGACCAGCGGATGGCCTATCGACTTAAAATGGATCCTTATCTGGTTGGTCCTGCCCGTCTCCGGCTCGATCTCTACGACCGAAAAATCCCTTCGCTCCTCGAGCACCTTGTATTTTGTCACGGACTTCTTGCCCTCTATCGGAAGGTCGATCGCGCCCGCCTTCCTGACAAGCCGTCCGTGGACAAAAGCGATGTATGATTTCTTGACCCTGCGGGCCCTGAACTCCTCCATCATCGCCTGCTGGGCCTTCTTCCCCTTAGCATATATTATGAGCCCGGAAGTATCCCTGTCAATGCGGTGGCACGGGTGGGCGTTCGCCTCTATACCGCGGGCGTCGAGCTCCCTATTCAAAAGGGACGTGAGGGTATTCGATTCCCCTTTAGGGGTCGGTATCACCAGCATCCCGGCCGGCTTATCGGCAACTATTATGTGGTCATCTTCATAGAGTATTTTAAATCCGCTCATCGACGTAATTATACATCCGGCAGAGATGAATTGACAATGTAAAATTTATATGATAAATTTATATAACAATATGGACATAAATACAACTCGCACCATTAATGAACTCGTCTCCGCTATCGCTTATGTCCTTGATGTCATGAGCGAAGGCACCAACCTTTACCACTCATGGCGCGTAGGCATATTCGCCTCTCAATTCGCGAAGGCGACCGTCCCCGACGAAAGAAAGACCATATTTTACGCCTCGCTCCTGCATGACATCGGTTATCTCGCGCTTCCCGAACATATAACGCATTATCTTTTCGCGCAGGAAGACCCGACTAAGGACCCGATAATACTCTCCCATCCTATCATCGGCGCGGAACTGACCAGCCAGATACCGAACCTCTCTACGATAGCCAAGCTTATCTTAAACCACCATGAACGGTATAACGGCAGGGGTTATCCGCTCGGTAAGCAGCGCAATGAGATCCCTTTGGGCGCGCAGATAATACTGCTCTCCGACCAGCTGGATATGCTCATGAGGAACGAATCGGTGCGCGGCATAAAAACGATAGAGAAGGAGATC
This sequence comes from Candidatus Omnitrophota bacterium, assembly GCA_041653595.1. Classification (NCBI taxonomy): domain Bacteria; kingdom Pseudomonadati; phylum Candidatus Omnitrophota; species Candidatus Omnitrophota bacterium. The sequence goes on from JBAZFB010000001.1 coordinate 157,122, forward strand.
TCCTCGTGGTCGAATGAGCGCGTCTCGGCCGAGCTCGTCGAAACGGCCATAAGGGTCCTCAGGGACGAAGGGCTTATCGAGGAGGTATCGGCCAAGGAGAAGATACCGGCTGTATTTAACAGGGTAAGGGCAGAGACCGGCCCCGTGGATATACCCGGAAGCGTCGACGCGGTAGGTATCGCCTGCGAGGTCTTCTCGCAGCTTATAGACACAAAACACCCTTCGATGATCGGGCATTCCAAAAGGGTCTCGGTCTATTCGATGCTAGTATCGCTCGCGATGAACCTCTCCCACGACGAGATAACCAAGACAAAATGGGCCGCCTTGCTCCATGACGTCGGGAAACTGGGCATCGCAAAAAGCCTCATAAGCAAACCCGGAAAGCTCACGCCCCAGGAATTCGCGACGATGAAGATACACGCCGTATTTACGCGTGAGCTGCTCGAGACGATCACGGACTTTAAGGATATAGCGCTGATAGCCAGCTCCGACCACGAACGCTATGACGGGAAGGGTTATCCGATGGGGCTTAAGGGCGACCAGATACCTTTAGGAACAAGGATAATCTCGGTCGCCGACGCTTTCGACGCGATGACATCGACAAGGACTTACCGCAAGGCCCTGGGCAAGGACTCCGCGTGCGACGAGATCGAAAAATGCGCCGGGACCCAGTTCGACCCGGCCGTGGTCAAGGAAGCTATCCCGGTCCTGCGCAACCTCTCTATTTCCCTAATGTAGGAAATAACACGCCGCTTCAGGCAAAAAGATCAATATCTATTTTTTTAAGCATCTTTGCCAGCTTCGCTAACGGCAGGCCGATGACATTGTTGAAGCAGCCTTCTATCCTGTTGATGAATACGCTTCCCAGTCCCTGTATATCGAAACTCCCCGCCTTGTCAAGCGGCGAGACCTTCCTGAAATAATTCCTTATCTGCCTGTCGCTTAAGCGGTACATGTATATTTTCGTCTTCTCGAAATCCATAAGCACCTTCCCGTTATCGATGTCTATCACCGCCATCCCGGTATAGACCCATTGGGGCCTGCGCGAGATGAGTTTTAACGTCCTGAACGCGTCGTCGAGGTTTTTCGGCTTGCCGATTATCTTCTTGCCGGAGAGGACGACCGTATCGGCGGCGATGACGATGCCGGAATGGTGTCTTTTCGCGGCGTCTTCTGCCTTTTTCAGCGCGTTATCCATGACCAGGTCAGCGCAGCCGCTTTTAAGCTTCATATCCTCTTTTACATCTGATCTGGCGGAAACGAATCGCAGGCCTATCTGCCTCAGGAGCTTCTGCCTCTGTTTCGATTGCGATGCGAGTATTATCTTACGCACTTGTCCCGCCCTTTCCGGAAAGTTCGGGATTCGCCGCGCTCTCCCCGGCCAGATACCCCGTAGAGAATGCCTGCTGAAGGTTATAACCGCCGCTCGGCGCGGTCGCGTCTATTATCTCGCCGGCAAAATATAAGCCGGGAATGATCCGCGACTCCATCGTGCGCGGGTTAATGTCCTTGACCGGGATGCCGCCGCACGTGACCATAGCCTCCTCGAGCGGCAAGGCGCCTACAACCGTCATCCTGAAATCCTTGAGCAGCGCCGTTATCCCTTCCCTCTCTCCCTTGGCAAGCTGGTTGATCCTCTTTGCCGGGTCAAGATTAAGCGCCGAAGCGAATACCGGGATCATCTTCAGCGGCAGCATATCTTTAAGAAGCGTCTTTATGTTTATGCTCCCATGCTCCTCTATATCGCGCAGCATCCTGTTATCGAGCTGCTCTTTGGTGAGCCCTGGTTTAAGGTCGACAGAAAGCGTAACTTCTTTTTTATCCCCGAGAAGTTCGACGACCTGCGAGCTTAAGTCGAGGATCAAGGGCCCGGGACCCCGAAATGCGTAAATAGCATCTCGCCTATTTCGGAATGTATTTTTTTGCCGCCGCATTCGAAAGTGATCCGGACATTTTTCAGCGTCAGCCCCTGCATCTCCGTGACCCAGGGCTCTTTGGTCTTTAACGGAACAAGCCCGGGCCTTAAGGGGTTAAAGGTATGGCCGAGTAATTTCGCGAAATGGAAACCGTCTCCGGTAGAACCCGTCGCCTTATAGGAAGCCCCGCCTGTCGCGAGGATGAGCCGGTTGGTCCATATCTCTGTCCTGCCTTCGAACTTCAAATGGAATATACCGCCCTCATTCCTTATGCCCATCACGCGCGAGCCGGTAAGGACGTGGACGCCGGTCTCGGCAAGCGCCTTTTCGAGGGCGCGGACCACGGACATCGACTTGTCATCGGACGGGAATACCCTGCCCTGCCTTTCGGCTTTGGCTGAGAGGCCGTATTCTTTAAAGAAATTAATAAGGTCGTCGTTGAAGAATTCGTAGAACGCTGAACGCAGGAACTGCCCCTGTTTGCCGAATTTTTGCATGAATGTTTCCATATCGGCGGTGTTGGTCAGGTTGCACCTGCCTTTGCCGGTTATCAGTATCTTCCGGCCGATAGATGCGTTCCTCTCGACCAGGACGACGTTCTTTTTCAGCTGCGCGGCGCGTATCGCGGCCATGGCCCCGGCCGGGCCGCCGCCTACGACCGCGATATCATAATAGTCAACGCTACTTACGGGACGCGGCACTTGAGGTCCTTTCCCCGCTGAGGCGGGACCTTGCCTTTTATGAATATCGCTGCACCCTCTATTATAAGGAATGTCGCTAGTATAAACAGGGCTATTATGGTAAGGACGATCGGCTCGAACGCGAACGTGCCTCCCGACAGGATCTTCTGTATCCACGGTTTTAAGAGGAGCCATAGCGATACCATCGCCACGATGATCATGAATATCGACGGTATGAGCGTGACAATGAAATTCCCTTTCTTCTTGAAAAGCCAGACACTCAGGCCCAAAAGGACCAGCGCCGCAAGCAGCTGGTTGCTCGCGCCGAAGACGGTCCAAAAGAGCTGCCAGACCGGGATGATGTTGCCCTGCGCGTCCTTCATCTCCCTCGTGACAAAGAAGAGCGGCAGGAGCAATGTGGCCAGCGCCGAGACATAGATGCTTATCTTCCCGCGGACGTGCGTCAGCTCCTGGAATATGTAACGGCCGAGCCTCGTGGCCACGTCGAGGGTGTCATATACGAATGTGGCGAACGCTAGCAGGGCGAAATTGAACGCGAAATCCCTGTTTATCCCGAGGCTGTTCAGGAAAGATGCTATGCCGTTAGCGTATATCTGGTCGGGCGTCTTTAGCGTCATCATCTGGTCTTTACTCAAAAGGAGCAGCGTTCCCAGGGCGATCACCGCGACGAAACTCTCAAGCAGCATCCCGCCGTAGCCGATGGGCTTGGCGTCTTTCTCGTTAGATATCTGTTTAGAGGTGGTGCCCGAAGATACCAGCGCATGGAAGCCCGAGCAGGCGCCGCAGGCCACTGTCGTAAAAAGAAGCGGCAAAAGAGGCAGGCCCTGCGGGTTGACCCATTTTACGAACGCCGGATACTGTATCACGTAGCTTTGTGTAAATGTGCCTACCACAAGCCCTATAAAGCTTATCCCGGCGGTAAATACGAGGAACGTCCCGCCGAGGTATCCCCTCGGCTGGAGAAGGAGCCATACCGGTATCACCGCCGCGAAAAAACAGTAGCCCAAAAGCAGTATATCCCACGTCGTGCGCAGGCTAGTCCCGAAAAGCGGCTGGATATGGAGGGGAAATATCGAACCGAGATAGATACACAGCAGGACGAGCGGTAATGATATGAGGGTCATCTTTAAAAGCGGCGGATTAGACCCTCTCAGCACCATTCCCATGATAAGGGCCAACAGCAGGTACATCATCGATGACGACGCGACCGCCGGCCCGGATTGCGCGGCGACAAAAGCCCCTGCCGTTATATCGGTAAAAGCGGTGATTATGTATACCAGCGAGACCCAAAGGAAAATGAGGAAAAGTATGAACGCCCTCTTGCTCTTATGCTCCTTGATGACCTCGGCTATAGAGCGCCCCTGATGGCGGATAGAGGCCGTAAGCGAGAAGAAGTCGTGGACTCCGCCGATGAATATACTGCCTATTATTATCCAGAGGACGGTCGGAAGCCAGCCGAACCATATGCCCGCTATTATCGGCCCTACGATCGGCCCGGCCGCGGCGATGGCGGAGAAATGCTGCCCCAGCAGGTAAGACTTTCCGGTCGGGACGAAATCGATGCCGTCCTTGAACACATGCGCGGGCGTCTTTACCTTCGAGTCGAGCTTCAGGAGCCCGGACAAGAACGAGCCGTAAAATATATATCCCGTAACAAGCAGCGCGATGCAGACTACGACAAGCAACAGGAGGCTCATCTCTTTTTCCCGTTCATATAAAATATCCTTTTCGTTATCTTATAAGATACGAATATCAATACCAGCAGGCCTACGGCGATGACCGTCGGTTTAGTGTATTTCACGAGGCTCGTGCCGAAAAGCGTGAGCAGTATTATCCTCGGGACGACGCCTATGAAGGTGCACAGGATAAAAGGCCCTAAAGGGAGCTTGGTTATACCGGAGGCGATAGAGAAGACTTTAAACGGGATGATCGGCAAAAGACGGCCGATCAGTACGCCCCATGCGCCGTGTTTTTTCGCGAATGCTTCGGCCTTGTCAATATGGTGGGGCTTTATGAATACGTATTTGCCGTATCTTTTGATGACGGGCGCTCCCGCGTATTTCCCTATCATGTATCCGACTATCGCTCCGAGCGTAGCGCCAAGCGAGCCGAATACCGTCACCGACCATAACGAGAGGCCTAACGCCCCGGCCCCGATTATTATGACCTCGGAAGGCAGGGGCACGATGCTCGACTCGAGGAACATCGCGATAAAGACGCCAAGGTCGCCGAGTTCGGCGACGAGCTTTGTAACATGGGGCTGCATTCCGGCTTCTAACATAGACAATATTCTAACTTCTTTGGGGGGATTTGTCCACTTATCTGAGCGGCGGCGGGGTGAGGTCGACTATATCGCTTACTGTCATTACTATAAGGTATTTCGGCTTCGGGAGCTGCGCCTCGGGATGCCTTTCGTGGCCCGGCTCGCCTTTCAGGTTCTTGATGAGCCGGTGGGTTATCCTCGCGGTGAGCTTTTCTTCCCATGCCTTTATTATATGCGATTTCAGCTCTTCTTCTTTTATTATCTTCGCCGTGCCTTTCAGGCTGTAGCCCCTGAATTTATGCTCGTCGACGGCGCTCAAGTTTATCGCGGGATTCCTTTCGAGGTTAGCGCGCGTCTTGCCGGTGTAGAGGTCGAGGAGGTATATCGTCCCGTCCGGATCTATCTGTACGATACCTTTGCATGAGATATGCGGCATCCCGTCAGGGTCTACCGTCGAAACTATCGTAAAATGCTGGCTGTGGAAAAATTTTATAACATCTTCCGGAAGCTTAATCATCTTTCAGCCCTATTTTGAAAAATGCTTCTTCTTGTACTCCTCGAGCAGCTCTATCGCCTTATCCTTGCATTGCCCGCAGACGGTGCCGAGTTTCGTGTGTTCCTGCAGTTCAAGGTACGTCCTGGCGCCCTCCAGCACGGCGTGCTCTATCTCCATGTCGGTCACGTTCATGCACTGGCAGACGATATGGGCTTTTTCTTCCTCGACCTTGTCGAGCATGCCGTTTTTGGTGTAATAATCGTTTATCGCCGCGCGCAGCGCCTTATGCCCGAGGACCGAACAATGGATCTTGTACTCTGGAAGGCCTCCGAGCTCTTTCGCGATATCTTTTGCGGTAAGGTGGTATGCCTGATCGAGCGTCTTTCCTATCACGATCTCTGAAAGTATGGACGTGCTGGCGATCGCGCTGGCGCAGCCGTATGTCTTCCACTTGCAGTCGGCGATCGTATTTTTCTTCTTGTCGACCTTTATCGCGACGACCATTTCGTCGCCGCATTTGATATTACCGACGATGCCCCTGCCGTCCGCGTGATAAGCCGCCTCGTCCGCAAGGACGTTGCGGGGATGCATGAAATGGTCTTTTACTTTTTCCGAATATACCCATTCAAATTTATTGTCCATGGCCTCACCTTACCGTAGACATTTTTCTGATCTTGTCGATGACCAGCGCGATCTTCTCTGCCGTGTAGTCGATATCCTCTTCGGTGTTATCCCTTCCGAGGCTCATCCTGATCGAGCCGTGCGCCTCTTCTGCCGGAAGGCCGGCCGCTATCAGGACATGCGACGGGTCAAGCGAGCCGGACGCGCACGCCGAACCGGTCGATACGGCTATCCCTTCGAGGTCGAGGTAGAGAAGTATCGCCTCCCCTTCTGCTCCGAAGAATGAGACGTTTAAAGTTCCGGGCAGGGTGTCGGTCGGATGGCCGTTGAACTGGATATTCGGGACATTTTTTTCGATGCCAGCTTTGAGTTTAGATTTAAGCGACAATAAACGTTTCGCTTCAGGGGCCATCTCGGTAACGCGCATCTCGATGGCTTTCCCGAAACCTGCGATTCCTATCGTGTTCTCTGTTCCGGCGCGCCTGCCCCTCTCCTGGTGACCACCGCGTATGAACGGACAGAACGGCACGCCCGGCGAAACATACAGCGCGCCGACGCCTTTGGGCCCGTATATTTTATGGGCCGAGAGCGAAAGATAATCGACGCCCAGCTCATGGACATTGACGGGTATCTTGCCCACAGCCTGGATAGCGTCTGTATGGAACATCGCGCCGTGTTTATGGGCGATCCTGCCTATCTCTTTTATGTCCTGTATGGTGCCGATCTCGTTATTGGCCATCATGACCGTGACGAGCGCGGTCTTATCCGATATGACCGATGAATATTTGTCCATATCTATCTTCCCGGTCTTATGCACGGGCAAATAGACGACGTCGATGCCCCTCTCCTCGAGGCATGCCGCCGCTTCCAGGATACAGGGGTGTTCTATTTGCGATGTGATTATTTGGTGTCTTTTTGTGTGGGGCGCTTCGCAGTGCCTCGCGGCGCAATAAAGCAGGTTCAAGACGGTGTTGTTCGCCTCGGAGCCGCTTCCGGAGAAGACAATGTCCTCGGCTTTTCCTCCGATGAACGCGCCTATCTTCTCTCTCGCGTCATCGATGAGGCGCCGCGCCTGCCTTCCGAAGCTGTGCAGGCTCGAAGGGTTGCCGAAGGCGTCCATCGCTTCTATCATCGCCTTCTTCACTTCCGGATGCAATGGCGTTGTCGCGTTATGATCCAGATATACTTTGCGTTTCAATTTTCTTTCTCCTTAGGAGTTTACTCCTGGAACAGCCAGGTTGACAGGTACCTTTCTCCCGTATCGGGAAGCAGGACGACTATTGTTTTCCCCGCCGATTCCGGGCGTTTCGCGACTTCCAAAGCGGCCCATAATGCGGCTCCGCTCGAGATCCCGACAAGTATGCCCTCTTCTTTCGCAAGCCTGCGGGAGGTCGCTCCGGAGTCTTCGGCGGTTACCTGGATTATCTCATCTATTATGTTTTTGTTCAATACATTCGGGACAAATCCCGCGCCTATTCCCTGTATCTTATGCGGGCCCGGATTCCCGCCGGATAATACAGGAGAATCTTTCGGCTCTACCGCGATTATTTTCACTTTTGAGTTCTTCTTTTTCAGGATCTCCCCGACGCCTGTTATCGTGCCGCCGGTGCCGACCCCTGAGATAAACACATCGACTTTGCCGTCGGTATCCCTAAGTATCTCCTCGGCCGTCGTGCGGCGGTGTATCTCGGGATTGGCGGGGTTGTCGAATTGCTGCGGCATAAAAGCGTTAGGGGTGCTTTTTACGAGTTCTTCCGCTTTTTGGATAGCGCCCTTCATGCCTTTTGCGCCCTCTGTCAGGACTATCTCCGCTCCCAGGATCTTAAGCAGCTGCCTGCGCTCGACGCTCATCGTCTCGGGCATCGTTAAGACCAGTTTGTAGCCCTTTGCCGCGGCGACGAACGCTAGAGCGATGCCGGTATTACCGCTCGTCGGCTCGATGATGACGGTGCCTTTCTTGAGCTTGCCCGCTTTCTCTGCCGCCTCGATCAGCGCGACGCCTAACCTGTCCTTGACGCTGGATAGCGGATTGAAAGATTCGAGTTTCGCGATAACTGTCGCGTTCAGGCCCTTCGTAAGGCGATTTATCCTGACCAGCGGCGTGTTGCCCACCGTCTTTGTTATATCGTCAAATATCCTCGCCATCTTATTGTCTCCTTGATAGTTATGCCTTTTCCAAGGCCTGTTCTATGTCCCTGATTATATCATCAATATGCTCGATGCCGATAGATAATCTTACGAAGTCGGGTGTTACTCCGGTCGCCAACTGTTCTTCGCTTGAAAGCTGTTGATGCGTCGTTGTGGCCGGGTGTATCGCCAGGCTCTTGGCGTCGCCGACATTTGCAAGGTGCGATATAAGCTCAAGGGAGTTAATGAACCTGCTTCCCGCCTCAAGCCCTCCTTTTATGCCGAATCCGAGTATCGCGCCGGCGCCCTTAGGCAGGTACTTCTTTACCCTGTCTTTCTCCGGGCTGTTCTTAAGGCCCGGATAATTGACCCAGCCCACTTTCGGATGCCGCGAGAGATATTCCGCGACCGCAAGCGCGTTCTCGGAATGGCGCGGCAACCTCAGGTGCAAGGTCTCGAGCCCCTGCAGGAACAGGAACGAATTGAACGGAGATAGCGCGGGGCCCAGGTCGCGCAAGAGCGTGACCCTCGCCTTGATGATATAGGCGATGTTGCCCATCGGTTTCAAGGCCTCGATAAAGTCGATGCCGTGATAGCTGGGATCAGGTTCTGAGATGAGCGGGAATTTTCCGCTATCCCAATCGAATTTGCCTGAATCGACTATCACCCCGCCTAAGGAGGTCCCGTGGCCCCCGATGAATTTCGTCGCCGAATAAACGACGACATCGACGCCGAAATCGATAGGCCTCAAGAGATACGGCGATACCGTATTATCGAGCACGAAAGGTATCCCGTTCTTGTGCGTGACCCCCGCGATGCCTTCCAGGTCGGCCACGTCAAGTTTGGGATTGCCTATCGACTCGGCATAGAAGGCCTTCGTCTTAGGCGTGATCGCTTTCTGGAGCGCGTCGAGGTCGTTTGACTTCACGAACTTTACGGTGATCCCAAATTTCGGGAAGGTATAATGAAACAGGTTATACGTTCCCCCGTAGAGATTATCCGCCGAGACGATCTCGTCCCCGGCTTTGGCTATATTAAGGAGGGCCAGCGTTATCGCTGACTGGCCGCTCGCGACAGCCAATGCTCCTACGCCGCCGTCTAAAGCTGCGATACGCTTTTCAAAAACATCGGTTGTCGGGTTCATCAGGCGAGTATAGATATTCCCGAATTCTTTAAGCCCGAAAAGATTGGCGGCATGCTCCGTGTTCTTGAATTGGTACGAGGTCGTCTGGTATATCGGCACCGCCCTCGAGCCTGTCGTCGGGTCTGCTTCCTGCCCGCCGTGTAAAGCCAGTGACTCCACTTTCAGTTTACTGTCTATCTTACTCATCTTTATCCTTCCTTTTCCGGGTCGGGAGGGATCTTCCTCCCGACCCAAATGTTTTTAGAACGCGTATTGCGCGCTCAAGACTACTCCCTCGCCCAAACCTACTCTCGAGGTCGATTTGCTGTTTCCGGCATTGACATAAGCAAGTACGAGAGACAGGTTCTTGTTCGCGAACCAGGCCACATGCGCATCCCAGTAATCCGCGTTCTTGAAGTCCTTGAACCTCGCGCCTTGTTTATACTCGAACCCGATCGCGAGATTGTCGAACGGCAGGATATCGACATTGGCAAAACCTACCTGCTTCCTGTTCTTGTCAAACCCAAACACTCCCGTGGCCAATCCTGTCGTCGAGAGGAGGCCTCCCGATATCAGCACCGGCCTCGGCGTCTGGGTTATCAGCTTCGTCACGACACCGTAGATGTCAAAATCGCTGTCATCCACTCCCGGAGCGACATTATTCGCATGTTTCCATACGCTTCCGACCGATACTGCGGGAAGGAACTTATTATTGTTGAAGTTCTCCGGCAGCAATAACAACTTGGCGCCTACGTTGTCCTTATGGATGTTCTTCCCTGGCGGAGCTATTATTTCATGGGCATACGAGACCTCGAGCCTTTTGAAGAACGTCTCCGCGGTCCCGATACTCGTCCAACCGACCTTGACGTCGTTTAAGTTCACGTACCATACGCCGAACTGAGGTTTGGAAAAGACATCCTTATAAGTGAGGTCCTTTTCCCCCTCTTTTTCCCCGGATTTCTTGTCCGATTCGATAGCGGTGCCGGCCGTATAGGCCAGCGGGTTGAACGCTATACCGCCCACGCCTTCAAGGTTATTGAGCGGGACTCCGGCGTTCGCCTCTTCGAACGGATAAACCACAGTCAATAAAACTACCAACACGAACAATGCCGCTATTTTCATGAACGACCTCCAAGCAATGGCCCTTAAACCCCAGTTGACTGGTCGCTCAGGTGCTTTTTTGATTTATAAGGTTCCCGGTGGTCCGGCAAACACAAAAACCTAAACTACCCTTCGGCTGCGCCGCAGGGTATCATATACCACCCCCTTCCTCGACGGTCCAAACGTCGTCAAACCGTTTCTTCTCCGATACCTCTACTTGCACTATCTTCGAATTATGCACGGTAATATTTATATCGCCGTACTTGATCTTGTGCACGGCGTCGCTCAGCTCCTTTATTATCGCGTCATTTATTATGTTCTTCTTCTGGTCGCTCTTTTCCATCGTCATTTTCCTGTCCGGCCTTAGCCCAATAGCTTATCGCCGTGGGCCCAGTTCTCGCCGTTGACCTCGTCGAAGACCAGATACAGGCTCTCTTTAGGTTTTCCGGCCACTTTCAGGAGCGTCTCTGAAAATCTCTCGGCGATCTCTTTCTTCTGTTCTTTTGTCAGCTTACCGACTAGTTTCAAATTTACGAATGGCATCTTTCCCTCCTTTTTTAAATTACGTAATTGTACGCTGCTAAAGACCCGTATTTGCTCTTCTGCTTCTCTGCTATATCCTCAAGCGTGACCGATTCCAGTATCCCTAAAAACTTTTCCGATAATTCGCTCCAGATATCCCTCGTTGCGCATGTCTCCGACCGCGCGCATGCGGAGGAATCGCCGACGCACATGACAAATGATATCGGCCCTTCTACCGCAAGCAGTATCTCTTTCAGGGTTATATGAGCCGGCGGCCTGGCCAGGGAATAGCCGCCGTGAGCGCCCCTGACAGATGTTATCAGGCCCGCGTTCTTCAAAGGCGGTACCAAATGCCAGAGGTATTTCTCCGATATCTCTTGTCTCTTTGCGGCATCTTTGAGAAAAACAGGATTGTCTCCATAATGGAGCGCCAGATCCAGCATCAACCGCGTCCCGTACCGTCCTTTTGTCGTCAATTTCATCGGTATCCCCCTCTTCTTTCATTTCCCACTAATTCTATTGAATTGGTGTAATTATATCACCAAAAAAATCTTTGTCAAGTAAAAAAATGTACCCGCCTATTCGAGTTTTTCTGGATGGTGGCGCACGACCTTCGCCTGGACCATGTATATCACGTCTTCGGCGATGTTTGTTGCGTGGTCGCAGATGCGCTCGAGATGGCGGGCTATCAAAAGGAGCGGCACCGCGCGCGGGGCGGTGGATTTATCCTTGGCTATGTAATCGTTTATAAGCTCATCCTGGACAAAATTCCTCAGTTTATCGGCTTCCGGATCCGTAAGGACTACCTTTTTCGCCAATTCTATGTCCCTGTTTACGAAAGCGTCTATCCCCTGCTTTACCATGTTCTGCGCTATGGCGCAAAGCTTCGGTATGTCTACCAGGGGCTTGAGCAACGGCTTATCGACTATTTCAAGGACGCGCTGGGCGATATCGACCGCGAGGTCGGCTATCCTCTCGAGCTCATTGTTAAGCTTCATCGCCGTGGTGATAAACCTGAGGTCTATGGCGATCGGCTGGTGCAGGGCCAGCATTTCAAGACAGCGCTCTTCTATCTCGAGTTCCATCATGTCTATCTGCTTGTCCGAATCGATGACCTTCAGAGCCATGGCCTTGTCCTGCTCTTTGAGGGACTTGACCGAGTTCATTATCGCCTCCTCGGCCAGGGCTCCCATCTTGAGTATCCGGGCATTAAGGTCCTTTAATTCCTCGTCAAAATGCCTCTCCATTATTTATCTCCTGTTTTGCGTTTATCCGCTTCCGCAACTTCAAATATAAGCCTCAACACTTTCTCCTTAATGGTGTCCCTTACCGTCCTGAAAAATTCTATGCTCTTGCCTTTCGGGTCAGGTATGTCCCACTCGATATGCTTCTTAGCCGGCACGAAAGGGCACGTCTCTCTACAGCCCATGGAAATGACATAATCGAAATCCTTGACCGGCAGGTCGTTGAAACCCTTGGACTTCTGCGAAAAGATATCCACCTTCTCTTCCCACATCACTTTTGTCGCGTAGGGGTTTATTTTGCCCGAAGGTTTAGAGCCGGCGCTGTAAGCTTCCAGCACATGGCCGCCAAGGCTACGCGCGAAGCCCTCGGCTATCTGACTGCGGCAGGAATTTTCTATGCACACAAATAAGATTTTTTTCTTCATTTAACCGAACCTCCCTGTTATATAATCTTCTGTCCTTTTGTCTTTCGGGGCGGTGAAGATATTCTGTGTCTTGCCGAATTCTACCAATTCGCCCAGAAGGAAGAACGCGGTGTAGTCCGAGACGCGGGCCGCCTGCTGCATATTGTGGGTCACGATGACTATAGTATAATACTTTTTCAATCCAAGTATAAGTTCTTCTATCTTGCTGGTGGATATGGGATCGAGGCTCGCGCACGGCTCGTCGAACAGCAGCACTTCGGGCTCGACCGCGAGACAGCGCGCGATACAAAGCCTCTGCTGCTGCCCGCCCGATAATTTGAGCGCGTTCTCGTGTATCCTGTCCTTTACCTCGTCCCAGAGCGCCGCCTTTTTGAGCGACTCCTCGACCTTCTTCTCGATAAATCCTTTATCTTTTATCCCGTTGATCCTCAAGCCGTAACTTACGTTATCAAATATGCTTTTGGGGAAGGGGTTCGGCTTCTGGAAGACCATTCCTATGCGCCTTCTTATATCAACGGGGTCCACACACGGGCCGAACATGTCCTCCCCTTCCAGGAATATGTTCCCTTTCAAGACGGTGCCCGGCACAAGCTCATTCATCCGGTTCAAAAGCCTTATAAAAGTGGATTTCCCGCAGCCCGACGGCCCTATTATGGCGGTGACCTGGTTCTTATAGACCTCCAGGCTCACGGAATTCAGCGCCTGCCGGTCCCCATAAAAGAAGTCAACGCCCCTCGCCTCTATTTTGACTATCTGCCTATCCATGGATGACCCTCTGTCTTTGCCGTATGACTATCGCTATAGTAGAGATCAACAAGACCAGGACCAAAAGGATCAAGCCGCATCCGTAGGCGATCGCCGCCTGTTTATCGGGATGGGTCCCTTCGGTCATCAACGCGTAAATATGGTAAGGAAGCGCCATCACTTCCGAAAATACCGAATCGGGATAATGCCGCGTATAAAATGTGGCGGCAGTAAAAAGGATGGGGGCGGTCTCTCCGGCGACACGCCCGATGCTTAATATCACGCCGGTCAAAATACCGGGCAGGGCCGTCGGAAGGACGATCTTTTTTATCGTGTCCCATTTTGTCGCGCCGAGGGCCAGGGACGCTTCCCGTAAAGATTGCGGGACAGCTATAAGCGCCTCCTGCGCCGCGGATATTATCACCGGCAGGGCCAGTATCCCGAGTGTCAGGCTGCCGGATAATATCGAAACTCCGAATTTCATGTATTTTACGAATACCGCGAAACCGAAAAGCCCGAAAACGACCGATGGGACGCCCGCGAGATTGTTTATGCTCATCCTGATAATATTTACCAGGGCGCTTTTCGGGGAATACTCGCAAAGGTATATCGCGCACGCCAGGCCGAGCGGCAATGAGACGAGTATAGCCCCCATCGTAAGATAAAATGTCCCTAATATCGCCGGCGCCACTCCGCCCTCGGTCATCCCGTTTTTAGGGACCTGGGTCAGGAATTCCCACGATATGACCTTTATTCCCCTGGCGGCAATAAAATAGATTATCGCCCCGAGGAAGAACAGGGTGACCGCCATGCAAAGGAAGAGCAGCGCAAAACCTATATTCTGCGTTACCTTGTGTTTTTTCATCCGCCCAACCCCAGTTTTATCCTGAACCTGCGGCTTATAAGTTCGGCGATGATATTAAATACAAAGGTTATAAGGAACAGGACCAGCGCGATCGCGAACAGTGAATGGTAATGCGCGCTGCCCATCGGCGCCTCCCCCATCTCCGCGGCTATGGCCGAGGTCATGGGCCGCACCGGCTCAAAGAACGAATGCGGTATGACGGCTGCGCCGCCCGCTACCATGAGCACCGTCATCGTCTCTCCTATGGCCCTGCTCATCCCGAGTATTATCGCTGTAGATATACCGGAGCCGGCAGCCGGGATCACGACGTTCACAAGCGTCTGCCAGCGGTTCGCGCCCACGGCAAAAGACGCTTCCCTGAAACTTTTCGGGACATAGCTTAACGCGTCCTCGGCGATGCTGCAGACCGTAGGCGTCGCCATTATCCCCAGGGTAAGGCTCGCGGTGAAAGCGCATAATCCCGTAGGAAGGTGGAGTAAATTTTGCAAAAAAGGGGCGATCATCATCATGCCGAAAAACCCGTATACTACCGACGGTATGCTGGCCAGGATCTCGACAAGCGGTTTTAATACCGCCTTCTGCCGGTGGCCTGCCAGTTCGTTCAAGTAAAGGGCGCTGCCTACGCCCAACGGAACGCAGACGAACATGGCGCCTACCGTGACCCAGAACGACGCCAGTATCAAAGGCAGTATCCCGAATTCCGGGGGATCGAACGTGGGATACCACGCCTTGCCGAAGATAAAATCCGCCGGCCTGACCTCTTTAAATACCGGCAGCCCTTCTTTAAAGAGGACGATTATTATGCCGACCAAAAAAATAAGGGAAGAGAAGGCCAGCGCAGTGAAGATCCACTGATAGGCCTTCTCTTTTAACCTAGTCATATTTTTATTTTAACGCAACAAACCCTTCTTCGTCCACTATCTTCTGGCCGTCGTCGCTCATTATAAAATCGATGAACGCTTTGGTCGCGCCCTGCGGTGCGCCGTTCGTGTACATGAACAACGGCCTCGAGAGCGGATATTTGCCCGAAAGGACCGTCTCTTTGGAAGGCTCAACGCCGTTTATGGGTATCGCCTTGACCTCACCGCCCATGTACCCCAGGCCCACATAGCCTATCGCGCCCGGCGTCTTCGCTATGACCGAAGCAACCGCCTGGTTGGAGGCCTGCATCAACGCGTCGGCCCGGACCTTTCGGCCGTCAAGCGCGAGCGCGCCGAAGGCCTCGAAAGTCCCGCTCGAGCTATCGCGCGATACGACCACTATCTTATCGCCTGTGCCTCCCACATCGGGCCATTTAGAGATCGAGCCGGTAAAGATATCTTTCAGCTGCTGCTTAGTCAAAGCGCTCAAGCCGTTGGAACGGTTCACTATTACGGCTATCCCGTCCATCGCTATTACGTTCGCTCTCGGGTTTTTGCCTTTTACCCCGGCCTTTTCCAGCTCGGCGTCTTTCATCGAGCGCGAAGCATTCCCGATATCGCAGGTGCCGTCTATCAATGAAGCGACGCCTACTCCCGAGCCGCCGCCGCGCACCGATATATCCACTGCCGGGTTCTTCGACATAAAGACCTCGGCTGCCTTCTGCGCGATCGGCAGGACCGTAGTCGAACCTTCAAGGACTATCTTGTTAGCGGCCGCGGCAGCAGTGTTCATACAGAAACCCGCCGCAAAGGCCGCAATAACCGCCAACCAAATAACTTTTTTCATTTTTCCTCCTTAGAATTTAATGTTCCAATCTGCCTGGATAACCTGCGCGGGCAGCGTCGAGCTGCCGCTATCTGCCGTCAACCTGGTCAAATTATGCGCGTTGAAATAACTGAGCGTAAGCCAGGAGTTCTTGCTCAACCCAAAATTGAACGCTACATGGTCGCCGGCCGTGTTCGTCCTGCCGCCGTAAAAATCAGAGTCGGGATACATATCGAGGAAAGCGTTCCTCTCGATCATCCTGTGGTCATAGACAAACTGCCACTGGTATTTATCCGCCACCTTCTCGCTCCCGATCTTGAAGCCTGCAATCCAGCCTGTACCCTTGGTACTTGCGCTGAGATTATCCATATACTCGCCGAAGACAGCGAAATACGGGAAGCCCAGGTTATAGCCGAAGAACGGCTCGGAAAAAGCCAGCTCCAGTTTCGGGACTATACTATTATAATCATTCTGGTAAACGATGTCACTGGTGGTCCGTGACTGGTCGGAATTCCTGGCAAGTGTGTTAGTTCCGGGGGAATTGGTTATCTGCGTCATGCCTTTTACTTCGGCCAGCCAGAAATCGACGGTGGATTTCAGCTTGACGTTGTCAAGCACGCTCCAGGAGACGCCCGGCTGGATGACATTCTGCAGCGGGTTCTTTGACTTCGGGAAGGTATCACCCAGATACAGGAACCCGTAGTTCAAAAAAACGTTGGCGCTTGGGTTGACATTGTAGCTCAACTGCAGCGCAACTCCCTCGGGGTTAATATCCCCGTCCACGAGCGCGGTTATAGGTTCCCAGAACGGGTTCTTGAATTTACCGGCCGTAAAAGTGGTATCGACCGGCGCTGTCCAGTGAGGCAGATACTGGCCGTAACCATAGTCCAATATTATGTTCTTGAAGGAAAAACCATCACCCAGCGTTATGTTCGTGGATTTCGGATCGGTGGTCGTTCCGGTAGCTATACCCAAACCTACCCTGAAATCCTCTATGAGCCTCGTCTCTGCGCCGAGCCTCACCCTTATCCTGTCCCTGTTCCTCTCGGTCGCGGTCGTAGTCGCGCTCTTCGCTTTGTCCCACTGGTACCTGTTCCTGAAATCGCCCTTTAACTTGATATCCTGGATCCACTGCGGGATATTCGCCGCCTTGCCCTGCGCTACTTCTTTTCTGGCTTCCTCTTTCGTCTCCGCGAGGACTTGCGCGCCTTCCCCCTGCGTCAAGATGCCCTTGTCGACGAGCTTCTGGACGAGGATCTCCATCTCGCCCGCATAGGAACGGCCGGCCAACGCAACCATACCTATCACGCCTAACAGCAACATCAGCTTTTTCATGCCCTCTCCTCTTTTGTTGGACTTCCGGTTAACATAGCGGTTTTTTAACTTCGAGGAGAGTATAAGATCTGAAGGTTACGGACAAAGGGAGGAATTGTGAACTTTCTGTGAACATAAATTCGGCGCTTTTGCCGAATTTATCCTGAGCGCAGCGAAGGGAAAACCCGCAGGTCAGGCTTTGGGGACGGTGAAGCTGAAGGTCGAGCCGCGGCCCGGTTCCGACTTGACCCACACCTGGCCGCCGTGGGACTGGACGATATGTTTGACTATTGAGAGGCCGAGGCCCGTCCCTCCGAGCTGGCGTGAACGGGCTTTATCGACGCGATAGAACCTCTCGAAAATCCTCGGAAGATCGCTTTGCGGTATTCCGGCGCCGGTATCCGAAATGTCTATCTGCAGATATTTGTCTTTAGGCGAAACTGAGACCTTGACCGAACCGCCGTCGGGCGTATATTTGACCGAGTTATCGAGCAGGTTCAAAAATACCTGCGAAAGCCTGTTCTCATCCGCGAGAACCTTAGGCAGGCCCTCGGGAATATCGAATTCTATCTTAATGGACTTATCCCGGGCTGATTTTTCAAGCACTCCGGCGGAACGCCTTATTATAGGGGCTATCTCCACCGGCATAAAGACCATAGCCATCTTGCCCGATTCTATCTTGGAAAGGTCGAGGAGGTCATCGATGAGCTTCGCCAGCCGGTCGCTCTCGCGGTGGATTATGCCGAGGAACTCCTTCCGGTCTTCCTCTTTCGGCACTCCGCCTATAAGCGTTTCCGAATATCCTTTTATGCTCGAAAGTGGGGTCCTCAACTCGTGCGAAACATTGGCGACAAAATCCTGCCTTACCTTCTCGAGACGGCGCAACTCGGTTATATCATGAAAAACAAATATGGCCCCTTCGCGCTGTTCTTCTTTTATTATCGCGACACCGCTGACTTTAATGAATTTTTCCTCAGGACTGCTTATGCCTATCTCCTCCACCGCTATCCTCTGGCCGCCTTTGAGCACCCTGTCGACGATATCCTGCACGGCGGAATTGCGTATCACCTCCAGGGGGCTCTTCCCCTCGGGCGCCGTATCGATAAAGAACAGCTTCCTGAGCGAAGGGTTCGCCAGGATTATCTTTCCCTTTACGTCGGTCACTATCACGCCTTCTACCATGCCGGAAAGCACCGTCTCGAGTTTCGCCTCGCCCGACCTTACTTTTTCTATCTTGGCCTTTATCTCGTCCGACATATAATTCAATGTCGCGGCAAGGTCGCCTATCTCGTCCCGGGAAACGTTAAATACTTTCCTGGAAAAATCCCCGGATGCCATCGCCTTCGCCGCGGATGAGATATTAGCCAGCGGGCGCGTCACGGCCATGGATATCAGGAAACTCAGGACCAGCGAAGCAAAAAAGACCGTTATGACCCCAACGGCCAGTATCTTCTGCATCCCCGCTTCGAATTCCGCGACTTTTGCGACCGGGATCACCAGGCGCAGTATGGCCGCGGGCTTCTCTTTCCCGACAACCGCGGCGTTATAGAGCATATACTTCTTTAAGGTATAGCTATAACGCTGGCTGATGCCGAAACCCTCTTTCAGCGCCTGTTGGACCTCGGGGCGGCTTAAATGGTTCTCCAGTTTCGGGAGGTCTTCCCTTTTTACTTCAGAATCGCCGAGCACGGTCCCGTCCGGCGCGATTATCGTAACCCTGACGCCGAGGTCCGCTCCTATCCTGTTTGCCAGGTCAACGGTGTCCGCGGCCGCGGGTTTCCTGCTGAACTCGCTCTCCAGATAATCTTTGCTTAAAAAGAGTTCTTTTTTCAGGTTGCTCTCGATATCTCTCAGGAGGAAAGATTTCAGGTGGGAATTAAAATATATGTAGGCCGCCGCGAGAATAAAAACAGCGAGCAGGCAGAAGATCGCCGTCAGTTTCCACTGGAGCTTAATCCTCATCGCCTTCCCTGCATCTGTAG
Source organism: Candidatus Omnitrophota bacterium (assembly GCA_041653595.1). NCBI lineage: Bacteria > Pseudomonadati > Candidatus Omnitrophota > Candidatus Omnitrophota bacterium. The sequence goes on from JBAZFB010000001.1 coordinate 176,252, forward strand.
CCTAGCCCCCTTACGGTTTCCAGCAGTTCCCCGGCCTTGCCCAATTTTTCCCTTAATCTCTTGATGTGGGTATCGATCGTGCGCGTATCGACATCGGCGGCAATATCCCAGACGTCGGTCAACAGCTGTTCGCGTGACTGGACGCGGCCCTGCCGCTCGACTAATGTCGCGAGCAGCTTGAATTCCATGGGGGTGAGCTCGACCTCTTTCTTCTTCACGGTCACTTTATGCTTCTCTATATCTATTACCAGGTCCCCGGCGTTAATAATATTTTTTTGGGCGGTTTCGGGCTTGCCGCGCTTCAGGATGGCTTTCACCCTCAGGACAAGCTCGCGCGGGCTGAAGGGCTTTACGATATAATCGTCGGCGCCTAATTCAAGGCCGACCACCCTGTCGACCTCCTCACCTTTCGCCGTGACCATTATGACCGGGATATTTTTGAGCTTGGGGTCCTGCTTTATCGAACGGCATACGTCAAATCCGTTTATCTTAGGGAGCATTATGTCGAGGATTATGAGGTCCGGGAAAAATCTTTTAAGGTGCTCGAGCGCCTCCTCGCCGTTAGGCACGGCGAAAGCGTCGAACCCCTCCTTCTCAAGATTGAACTTGATGAGCTTGGAGATGTTCTTGTCGTCTTCTACTATGAGGATCTCTTTTTTCTGCATTTTTTGCTTACCCGTAAAAGGTCCGGGAGTTTATCGGCTATCCCGCATGGCCGGGCCTTCTTCAATTCCGAATGTGACGAAGAACCGCCTAGGACCGCCACAACTTTTACGCCCGCGTTATGGCCGGCATGGACGTCGACGGTCATGTCCCCGACGTAAAGCGCCTCGGATTTTTTTACGCCCAGTTTTTTCAATATCTTCGGTATCAGGAAAGGTTTTGGTTTTATCTCGGTTTTATCTTTCGCGCACGCGATAGCATCGAAATATTTGACGAGGTCGAGGTGCTTCAACAGTATCATGCTGAACTTAGGCGGCCTGTTGCTTGCAACCGCAAGTTTATAACCTTTGTTTTTGAGGCCGCGCAACAGCTGCCTCGCCCCGGGTATGACCTTCGAATACCTCAAAAGCGCTTTCTCGTGATGCGCGCGATAGAGCTTTAGCCCTTCCTTAACATCTTTCTTCTCGACGAAATATTCAATGAAATTCTTGTCGCCGTGGCCGACTGCCCTGCGCACGACCGGCAACTTCGCCTTCGGATACCCGAGTTTTACCAGGGTATAATTCAGGCTCTTCTCGATCGCGGTATACGCGTCGACTATCGTCCCGTCTATATCGAATATTATCAGCTTAAACATCTATTTCGAATATCTTCTGTTTGGAGGTATGCCCCTTGATGAGGTTTACTTTTGATTTCGCGATATCAAAATGCCCGGCGAGGGCTTTTATGACCGCCTCGTTCGCTTTCCCGTCGGCGGGTTTTGCCCTCACCCATACCGAATAATCACTGCCGCCCGTCTTTTCGACCTTCTCCCGGCTGGAGCCGGCCTTGACTTTGACGCTTATCTTCAATTACTTATTCTTCCACTCATACGAGCCGGACGCGTTCATCACCTCGATGGGCGTCCCCGCAGGAGCGTCGTTCTGCAGGCGCTGCGCGTAAAGTTTCTGCACATCTCCGAGAGGCGCGCCGTTCTTCTGCGATATCTCTTTGTATATCGTCATCCTGTCGGCATTTTCCGCGCTGATAAAGTCCGCGGGAGCTCCGCTTCCCTTCGCCTCGACCATGCCGGACCTATTCTCGCCTATAACGCCTTTTCCCTCGAGCGATGAAAGTTCCGCGTACCTGCCCTTACGCCTTGCCGCCGCCTGCTGCACTTCCGGCGATAAAGATTCCTCGGCATAAGCATTGACCATGAGGAAATTCAATTTCATGCCGCCTTCCGGTTTCGGCGCGGCCTTGCCGGATACCGCGTTCTCGATAGCATCGATGTCGTTTGTCACATGTTGGTACACATCGAGCCGCATGGTCACATCGACCTTTATCGCTTCTTTCGGCGCCTTGACCTGCATGCTCATGCATCCCGTACCCAAAAACACGGCCAGCGAGGCCGCCAAGACTGCTATTCCTTTTTTCATCTTTTCCTCTCCTTAAAATCCGTGCAACGCGACCGTAACGTCCCTTTTCCCTTTCGCCCCTTCCAGGATCACATGCAGGAGTATCGAATCCTCGCTCCTGGATATCCCAAGCGTCCCTTTCGTGAAGTCATAATTCCCGAAACTATCCTCGATAAGCGAAAGCGGCTGTTTCGTGTTATCCGCGAGCCTTTTGAGGATCTCCTTGTCGGTTATGACCAGCGAGCCTCCCGGCGCCGCGGTCGAAAAATCCCCTTTTATATCGGTGATATCCTCCTGCTCGCCGCGCAGCGTGATCGCGCCGCTCATAATGCCTTTCATCTCCACGCGGCCTTCGGCATTCAACCCTTTCGGCAGCAAAGCAAGGTCGATCCCCCCGGCTTCGATCTTCGCGTCGTAGACTATCGTCTTGCCTATTGCCATATTTCCGCCCGCGACGGCATTAAGCTTCCAGTCGGCCGTATTCAGTTCCACTGCCATGCCCGTTATGACGAGCGACCTGACCACAAAAGCCTTCCCGGGTTTGAGGGCCGGATATTCGATAATGTCGCGTAATTTTTTTCCCGGAGAGTTGAATTCCAAAGAGCCGCCCTTGACGGCTATCTCGGGTATTATCCTCGTAAATAACGAAAGCGGCGAAAATCTTATCTCTACCTGCTTGATACGGTAGCGCAGGGTATCGCCTTTCTTTATGTCGATCCCGGTGATAGCGACCGTATTCGCGCTCCTGAGTCCGGCGTTCCCGATCGAAACATCATATCCGGGAAACGCGCTTTTGATCTGCCCGACGGCGATATTGACTAACAGGGGCCTGCCGAACAACCACAGGCCCAGCAAGATCACCGGGATAACCGCGAAGAAAACTGATTTCCGTCTCATCTGTCTTTCATAATCCGCTCAAGGGAAAGATCAGGTCTTTCTTGACCTTCGCGCCTTCGAGCGTAACATGGGACGATAGCGACCCCTGCTTGCCCGAGATCTGCAAGGAGCCTTTCGTCAAATCGAAATCTTTCAGGTCCTCGATGGCAGCCGGAGGTTGTTTGGCGGCCTCAGAAAGCTTCTTGAGGAACGCCCCGTCCCTAATGGCTAATTTCCCGGTCGACGCGATCGTCCGGAAATTGGCTTCGATCTCCGTCCCGCCGGCCGGCGTCTTGCGTATCTCTATATTCCCGTCAACCGTAACGTCTGTTTCCCAGTCGGACGTATTCAGGACCAGGTTCAGGTTCGATATTATAACGGACTTCGCCGTAAAACCTTTCCCCGGCTTAAATGCCGGATACCCGGCGGCATCCTTGAGTTTTTTATCCCGGGAATCGACTTCCAGGCGGGCATTTTTTACGACGATCTCCGGAAACTTCTTTGTAAACAGCGAAAGCGGCGAAAATCTTACCTCCAATGCTTTTATCCTGCAGGAGAAGGTGTCTCCTTTCTTCGCGCTGATGCCGGTTATGGCGATCATGTCGGCGCTCCTCACCTCGGTGCTGCCGATCGAGACATCGCAGCCGGGAAACGCATCCTTGATCTCGCTGACAGCCATACCGGCTATCAAAGACCTGCCGAATAATCCGGCCCCAAACACGACCGCCAGTATGACCGCGAAAATAACAAATTCCCGTCTCATCTTTTAAATATATGCCTTACGGCCTTACCTTTCAGGTTATACTTCACTTCGATATCCCCGCCGTGGAAATCTTCCGGGACAAGTTTGGGCCTCAACGCGGCTTTCCCGAAATTGAATTTTACGCCGAGGACCTCGTCTATCAGCGTATAGATATACCAGCTCGCCGAACCGGTCAGGTAAAAATAAAGCCCCCGGCCCTCGTTGTTGAAATATTCCGGTATCATGGGGTATATCCGGGCCGCCTCGCCCGTCGACATCTTATAGATGGAATCGAAGACCTCGCGCCCTTCCTTAATGAAACCTCTTTTATACAGGGCATTCGCCAGCATCACGTTCATGTGGTTGAAGAACGCCCCGTTCTCCTTGTCGCCGTAGGCGAACCCGAACGCGCGGCCGAGGTCCATATATACCGTCCTGAAATCGGTCCCGAGGCGGAACCCGCCGAGTTTCGGGTCCTTAAGGTATTTTTTGATCGATTGCCACATTTTCCTTACCTGGCTGTCGGTCGCGCAGCCGCTCATTATCGCGAAAACCTGGGAAGCGAGCTTCATGCGCACTCCGTCGCTAAATTTCCCCCGCTGAAGCGGGACCTTGCCCTCCACGCGGCGGCCCTTGTTATCATAGTAGCCGTTGAAAAAGCCCGCACCCTCAAGCCATTCCTTTTTCCTTAACCACACAAAGAGATGGTCGGCTTTCTTGTTCAGGTCCGCGATCAGGTCGTCTATATCAATTTCGACCGTCTCGCCGGTGATGACCTTGATGGATTCGAGGTATTCCTCGAGCCGCCTCTGTTTTTCTTTATAATCATCGTAATCGACCGGCGTGCCCAGGTTATCGAGCAGCATCAGGAATTCCGTCAATAACCTTACGCTCTTGTGCCTCTTCTTTATCTCTTCGAGGATGACGCAGATGTCCCGCAGGTTATGCGCGTACATAAAGCTGAAGGTCACGCTCTCGCCCCTGTCCGATGCCATGTCGAGCCCGTCGTTCCAGTCGGCGTTCTCGAGGCGTATGACGTTATGTTCGCCGACGTTGAAGAACTGGACGACGTTCTGGACGAGGATATGCTCGAGGACACTGCCCCTGTATATCCTCCCGGAATTGTCGCGCTGGATGAAATCCGGCTGGTTGAAATCCTTATCTATAAATTTGGCGCGTTTGAGCTGGTGGTCCCTGAAATATTCTGCCTTATTCAGCATGAAACCGGAGTCACCCGTCTTCTGGATATAAAGGCGGGCCGTAAGGTACGGCCAGATCCCGTGGTCCATCCAGACGCGGCTTATCCTGTTGCGGTCGGCGATGAACCTTCCGTCTTTGGCGATGAGCGTCGCGTTCGAGCCGTCGAGCCGCACGCCGCGGAAACTGTCGAATATAAAATCCCTCGCCTTCTCCGGCTCGGTCAGCAAAAGCGTCAGCGCGTCCTGCCAGATATCGCGCCAGCCGCGGCCGCCCTTGCCGTAATCGTAGTGCGGCAGGAACGAGTTGCCGAATAATTTCCTGAGGGTCGGCTGCATCTTGACCCACAGCAGCCAGTTGTTAAAATCGCCGTCGTTGAAATCGAATTCGAGTTTCGAAAGGTATTGCCGCCAGTATCTCTTCGTCGCCTCGAGGCTTCTTTCGACCTTTGCGGGCGAATTAACGCCTTAGAATGACCTATTTATATTCTTCCTGTCATCGTCGATGCCCATCACGAGGATGTAATCGACCTTCCCGCCTTTTTTCAGTTTCTTGCGGTTGAACCTGAACGCGGCGCACGCCTCTTTCCCGTCGAATTCCGGGAGCTTTTTCGCGGCGGGCTTCACGTATTTCTCTGTCGCGTCGGGGAATATCAGGTCGCCCTCGCCGCAGAACATACCTATCGTCGGGAATTGCCCTGCCGGCGCCTTGCCGTTATCCTCGCAGCCGAATACGGAATAATCCGTCTTGTTCTCGGTGTGGCCCATCTCGTCGAATATCATCGTCGGCTTGAGGGATATGCCGTACCTGTCGAGGTGGACGCGGTTCAAAAGCGAGCTCACGTGCCTGTGGTCGCGGATATTCTTCTCGCTGCGGCCGTATAACGGGATAAAAGACGTCGGCGTTATCTCGACCTCTTTGCCTCTTTTATTTGTGACGCGGACGCGCATGACCTCTACGGCCGTATTGAACGGGATAAAATTCAGCGCCTCTATTTCGAGGCCGTGGGCCTTTTTAGTGACCTTATGGTACAGGAAACCCGCCTCGACTATATCGTCGTGCGGATACGAGAGCCGTATTATCTCATTCCCTACTTTGATGAAAAAATCGCGGCGGCAGAAGAGGTTGTTGCGGACGTCCTCGATGCTCGCCGGCGGCGTAAGGAAATGGTCGTTGTCGCGCTTTATGTCCCCGCCGAGGTTGGGGCTTATCGAAGATAGCAGCTTCCCGTCTTTGTCAGCCAGCGGGAAATACAGGTTATACTTGTGCGGGTCTTTTACGGTGAACGTGCCTTTATCGTCGATGAATTTATATATCATTCGTTGCCGATCCCCGGTATTTTCTTGATCGCCTCTTTGATCTTCTCTTCGGGATGCTCGTAGTCCTCGAGCTTGCCGTCGAGGTAGGCGTCGTAGGCGGAGAGGTCGAAATGGCCGTGGCCGCTGTAATTGAAGACGATGCATTTGCCGTCGTTCTTCTTCGCCTCGTCGATGACGCAGCGTATCGCGTGCGCCGTCTCAGGCGCGGGCAGGAACCCTTCTATCCTCGCCCACATCACAGCCGCCTCGAAGACCGGGTTCTGCGAATATGCCCGTGCCTCTATCACTTTCTTCTTCGCCAACAGCGATACCTCGGGCGCCATGCCGTGATACCTCAACCCGCCGGCGTGTATCCCGGCCGGCACGAAACTGTGGCCCAGCGTATACATCTTCACCAGCGGCGTAAGCTTCCCGGTATCTCCGAAATCATACAGGTACTCGCCCTTCGTTAACGTCGGGCAGGCGGTCGGCTCGACCGCGATAAACCTTATATCCTTCCCCTTTAATTTATCAGGCACGAACGGGAACGCGAAGCCGGCGAAATTGCTGCCGCCGCCGACGCACGCTATCATCGTGTCCGGTTTCTCGCCTATCATCTCGAGCTGCTTCTTCGTCTCAAGCCCGATGACAGACTGGTGCGTAAGCACGTGGTTCAATACGCTGCCGAGGGAATATTTTGTGTCTTCATGTGTGGCCGCGTCCTCGACGGCTTCGGAGATCGCGATACCCAAACTGCCCGGTGTCTCCGGGTCGTCGGCCAAAGCCGCTTTTCCGGAATTCGTCTTCATTGTCGGCGACGGGAATATCTCCGCGCCCCAGACGCGCATCAAAGACTTGCGGTAAGGCTTCTGGTAATAACTGGCTTTGACCATATAGACCGTGCATTTCAGGCCGAGGATGTTGCAGGCGAACGATAGCGCCGAACCCCACTGTCCCGCGCCTGTCTCGGTCGATATGCGCTTTACGCCCTCTTTTTTATTGTAATATGCCTGGGCGATGGCCGTGTTCAATTTGTGGCTGCCGGCCGGCGATACGCTTTCATCCTTATAATAAATGCGGCAATTCGTCTTGAGGGCCTTCTCGAGGCGGACCGCCCTTTTAAGCGGCGTCGGCCTGTAAATTTTATATACGTCAAGGACTTCGTCAGGGATATCTATCCAGCGCTGCTGGCTCATCTCCTGCTCTATCAGGGCCATCGGGAATATCGGCGCCAGGTCGGCCGGCCCGAGCGGTTTCCCGGTCCCGGGATTCAACGGCGGCGGCAATTGTTCGGGCAGGTCAGGCGCGATGTTATACCAGGCTTTTGGGATGTCATTCAACGACAAAATAACTCTGTCCTTGTCCATCACAGGTCTCCTTTTATGGCGGGTTTTGAATATTTTAACACATAATTATGGCGACAGTATACTTAATTCCCAAATGAAATGTCCCCTAATACAGGGTCACCTCATAGATGTCGCATTCGCCGGCGCCGGTGTTACCCGGGAAATAGAGGTCGATGTTGCGGACGGCCTGGAGGTCGAGCGTCTTGTTGCCGCTCTGGTTGCCGTACATATTCCTGATGGTGAGTCCGTCGAACGGGAATTCGTATGTCTCGACCTTGCCCGTTCCGTCATTAGATTCCGAACCGAAACTCTCGCCGTCGGCGCCGTTGACGCCGCCATAATTCACTTTCCCGAGATCGTCCACGCCGGATTCATTGATGAAGAGCGAGAACGGCATGCCCTCGGTCAGGGACATCTTTATCCTGATACCCTTGAAGCCCTGGAGATCGAAAGAGCCGTCGTCGTTGACGGTCTTGACCTGGCAAGGTATGCCGAAACCGCAGCCCCAGCCGGTGCCGGTATCTATAACGCATTTCAAATATCCCTTGCTGAACTTTATCCCGGCCGTTGTCGAGGCATCCGCCCAGGCGCTTAATTTTTTCGCATTGATGCTCATGACATCGCAGAAAGGAGCGCTTTCGCGTTTGACATCCTTATTATTCACCTTAGCGTATCCGCTCGTCTTGACCAATTCAGCGGGATAAGGAACGGCAGATTTTTTATGGACGGCATCGGCTGCCGCATTTGTCTTCTTCATCTCGTCGGCCAGCAACTCGTATTCGTTATCATGGATGTCGACGATCCCGTAATCGCTGTTCTCGCCGTCGAAGCTGCGGCCCTGCGGCGACTCGTCGAAGTACTGGAACCAGTGGTAACCGGCGAGGTACGGGAATTCCATCATCTGCGTCACGTATTTGTTGAAACCTTCTGCCCTGTCCTGCTGGGTCTTGACCGTGACGTCGGCGCCTTTCGTGTTCTTGTCGCCGCTGTTGTTCTCCATCGCCCTGTAGGAGAACTCGGTTATCATGACAGGTCTCTGCCCGAGGAGATAGAAATTATCCAGCAGCGCTTTATCGACCTTCATATTCTTGCAATAGTAATTGAGCGACACCACGTCGCAATATTTCCCGCACGCCTTCACCACCTCGTCCGGGGCGTTGCCGGCGAAACGGACGCCGAGTATCAGGTGGTTCGGGTCGTACTTTTTAATGAACCCGCATACTGTGGAAAAGTACCGTTCGGCGACAATGCCGGCAAAAAGTTCCCGCGCTTCCTTCGCCGCGGCGCCGCGCACGCGCATGAATTCATCGATAGTTTTGCCGTATTTATCCTTTAAAAATGCGGTTAGCATGGTCCTGCCCGGCGCGTTCTCCGAAAGTTTGGCATATTCATCAAGCAGTGTAGGCGCATGGCCGGTATACCAGCCGTAATCCCCGTACCACGGCAGTTCATTTTCTATAAAATATCCCAACAGGTATTTCGCGTCCGCGAACCGCCTGCATCTGCCCGCGACGCTCTGCTCGGCCCTCTCGTCGAACAGCGGGTCAAAAACATCGACGAGCCTGTGGTCGGTGGTAGACGGTACGCCAAGCATGACGGTAAAAGGCATATCGTAATAGAACGCGGCCGGGTCGGACCAGGACCCTATTGTGTTAAAATTTAATTTCTTGAGGCGTTTTATAACGCTCACGGCCCACTCCCCGTTGTCCTTATACTTCGACGATACGTCATAATATTCGGAATTCGGGAGCACCGCGCCATCCTTGCTCAGGACCGCATTGACCCCTTTCGAGATGAACCGCTCACCGCTTGGCCCGAACAACCAGTATTTGCCTTTCTCCTGCTTGACGGTAAAGAAGGTCTTTCCCTTCGGTATCGAC